>CAZOLE010000071.1:0-8306 GCA_964580445.1 uncultured Porphyrobacter sp. | reverse complement strand
TCGATGTTTGGGAGCACGCATATTACATCGACCATCAGAACAAGCGTCCTGCGTATCTGGACGCTGTGGTTGATGGGAAGCTCAATTGGGCATTCGCTAGCGAGAACCTCGCGCGAGGTTCCACTTGGGTCTATCCAAACTGAACCCTCTTACAATTTGGACAAGAAACCCCGGCCATCCCGCGATGCGCCGGGGTTTTGTGCCCAACAGCGGCAAGAAAGACCAATGAATTCATGTGAACGGCAAGATTTTGTAACGCAGAGCGCAACATCTCGCCGCAAACCTATCACTGATCACCTGTTCCATGGGGGGACAACCCCATTCTGTTAATCGGCGAGAAAGGTTCAGCTTAACATTCTGGCAATCCATGGCGTTCATACGCGACCACCATCTCGTCCCTTAGTCAACGCAACTCAAATGGGGGGTCCGTCAGTCAAGAGCACCGTCCGAGGGGAAACGGAAGGTGTCACAAAGAGTAGAAATGCACTCTTGCCTGACATTCGAAAGGAGCATCGCAATGCCTATTTTACCCAAGACCACACTCATGTTTTCCAGCCTGGGCGTCCTCGCCGTGGCTCTTCCTGCCGCTGTTGTAGCGCAACAGCCGGTACCGGTTCCTTCCTCTTCTGGCCCAGCCGAAGTGCTCACCACAGTCTATGGCTCCACGCCAACCGACCTGTCTGAGCTTAACGAAGGGCCTACGGTCGAAGGATTGATTTCGGCGCGCAATGGCGACCAAATCCAAGTAACCTCGCCTGATGGCACTAATACCCTAATCACTGTCGGCGATGTCACTCGCATCCGTGCAAGCGGCGGCTTCCTTGGTCTGGGCAAAACAAAGCTCACACAAGCGTCTTTGCTCAACGGTCTGCCGGTCGAAGTTAACACCGTTCAATGGGGCCGCGCGCTCGTCGCTGAACAGATCAAGCTGAAAGGCAAAGACCTCAAGACAGCGAACATGATCCGCAACGGCACCGAACAACGTTTCGGCGAGCAAGGTGCACGCATCACCCAGAACACCGCTGCGACGGAAGCTCTACGGGGCCGCTTTGGCGATATTGATAAGTACAATATCAAGCGCACCACTAACGTCTATTTCGACACCAACAAGTTCAGCCTGTCAGCCGAAGCCCGCCAAGAGCTTTGCGCAACTGCGGCAGAAGCTGACGCGACCGAAAACTCGCTGATGCTGGTTTTGGGCTACACCGATTCAACCGGTAGCTATGAAGTGAACCAAGCGCTTAGCGAAAAGCGTGCGGCGCGCGTGGTGAACTATCTTCAGCAGCAATGCGGCTGGAAACCATATCGTATGCTGACCCCGGCTGGCATGGCAGAAAGCGATCCAGCAGCGGACAACACCTCTGCATACGGCAAATCACAAAACCGCCGTGTTGCGGTGAATATCCTCGTCAGCAAAAGCGTCGACGGGCTTTAATCAAAATGGGCGAACGGGTGGGCTTCGGCTCACCCGCCACTCTATCCGCTCGCGTGATAGAAATCATAGACTTGGCGCGCGACCTTATCGCTGACGCCGGGCGCGCGTTGAAGGTCTTCAAGCGCCGCCGCGCGAACTTTACTCGCCGTTCCAAAATGCAATAGCAGCGCACGTTTGCGCGCCGGACCAATGCCGGGAATCTCGTCCAAAGGTGACGCGGTGATAGCTTTGGAGCGCTTGGCCCTGTGGGCACCAATCACATAGCGATGGACTTCATCGCGCAGCCGCTGCGCGTAAAACAGTACCGGCGAATTGGTTGGCAACATCTTTTCGCGGCCATCGGGGAAATGGAACACTTCGCGCCCTTCGCGGCCATGATGCGGGCCCTTAGCGATGCCGATCACCGGTACATCATCGATGCCCAACTCGCCGAGAACCTGCATGACGCTGGACAACTGTCCTTTGCCGCCATCTACAAGGACCAAATCGGGCCAAACGCCCGCTTTCTCGCGGTCAGGGTCATCCTTCATCGCGCGGGCAAAGCGACGATCCATCACTTCGCGCATCATCGCGAAATCGTCATTGGTCTGCGCAGTCTTGATGTTGAACTTGCGATATTGGGACTTTTCGAAACCTTCCGGGCTCGCCACGACCATCGCGCCAACGGCCTTTGCGCCTTGGATATGAGAATTGTCATAGACTTCGATGCGTTCTGGCGGCGCGTCCAATTCCAAGAATTCGGCCAACTCGCGGTTAACCTTGGCCTTGGTCCCCGTCTCCGCCAGCCGCCGTTCCAAGGCTTCGACCGCATTGCGTTGTGCTTGCGCTAGTAGTTTCCGACGGTCACCGCGTTGCGGAACGGACAGCGCAACCTTGCGCCCACCTGATTTGGCCGCCACTTCAGTCAGAGCCGCTTCAATCAGTTCGCGTTCTGGCAATTCGCGGTCGAGCAAGACCGCTGGCGGCGGCGGAACTTCCTCGTAGAATTGCAGCATCACATTAGCGAGCACCTGAGCCTCTTCGACTTCCTTTGTGTGGCTAGGAAAGAAGGCGCGGTGCCCCCAATTTTGCCCGCCGCGAATGAAGAAGGCTTGCACACCAACATGCCCACCTTTGGAGGCAAGCGCGAAGACATCGGCATCGCCCACCCCGCTGGCGTTGATCGCCTGAGAGCCTTGGATAAAGGTCGCCGCACGCAGTCGGTCACGCAATATTGCGGCGGTTTCGAAATCGAGATCCTCTGCTGCTTTTGCCATCTGCTTTTCCAGATCAGCCTGAACTTGCGAGCTCTTACCCGCGAGAAAATCCTTCGCTTGGCGCACCAACGCATCGTAGTCGTCATCGCTGACACGGCCCACGCAAGGGGCTGAGCAACGCTTGATTTGGTACAGCAGGCAAGGCCGGTCGCGGTTCTTGAAAAAGCTGTCCGTGCAAGAGCGCAGCAGGAACAGCTTCTGCAACGCATTAAGCGTCGTATTGACGCTGCCTGCACTAGCAAACGGGCCGTAATAATTGCCTTTTGCCCGCCGCGCGCCGCGATGTTTGTGGATGCGCGGAAACTCATGATCGGCGCGCAGAAGGATGAAAGGGAAGCTCTTATCATCGCGCAGCAACACGTTGAAAGGCGGTCGAAAGCGCTTGATGAATTGCGCTTCGAGCAGCAGTGCCTCTGCTTCGGAATTGGTGGTAACAATCTCCATCGAACGGCATTGCGATACCATCCGTTGTAGCCGCCCGGTCAGCCCGTTGATCTGCGTGTAATTCGCCACCCGCGCCTTGAGCGAACGTGCTTTGCCAACATAAAGCACATCACCGCGCGCATCGAGCATTCGATAAACGCCGGGGGTCGGTTTGAGTGTCTTGACCGTCTCCCGGATCGCCTCCACCCCAACTTCTAGGTTGGGCTGCGCACGCGCCACCGTATAGGCAGCGCGTTCCTCATTGAAACGCCCTGCCCCTCTGGGATCATGCGGTGCACCGGCTTTGCTTCGCGACATGGGCTACAGATAGAGAGGAAGCGTGTGCGTTTGCAATCCGCAGCGCTCCCGCTATCGCCGGACATATGAAGAATTACGATGTCATCATTCTAGGCGCGGGGGCCGCGGGGCTTATGTGCGCAGCGCGCGCGGGCCAACAAGGCTTGCAGGTCGCGGTGCTGGAGAAAGCGGAGAAACCGGGCAAAAAGATCCTAATTTCTGGCGGTGGGCGCTGCAATTTTACCAATGTGAATACTGGGCCGGACAATTTCCTGTCGGCCAATCCCCATTTCGCCAAGTCGGCGCTTGCGCGATACACGCCGCAGGACTTTATCGAGCTGGTCGATCGATATCAGATCGCATGGCATGAAAAAACTCTAGGTCAATTGTTCTGCGATGACTCCGCCAGACAGATCATCGCGATGCTGCTTGAAGAGTGCACAGACACCGCCGATGTGATTTGCGATGCGCAAGTCAGCGACGTGGTGAGGGACGGCGAGACATTCGCTGTCTCGGCCGGGGGAGAGCAATACGTTGCCCCTGCCTTAGTCATCGCGACGGGTGGTCCCTCGATCCCGAAAATGGGCGCAACTGACTTCGCTTATTCGCTTGCTCGAAAATTCGGCCTGAAGGTCGTGGAGCCGCGCCCTGCACTCGTCCCGCTCACGCTTGGCGGAGACGACGTGCTGTTCCGTGAGCTGTCGGGTGTTTCCGCACCCGTGCATGCACGCGCTGGCAAAGCGGAATTCGCCGAAGCGGCGCTTTTCACCCATAAGGGGCTTTCGGGGCCTGCGATCCTGCAAATCTCATCGTATTGGCGTTCAGGCGAAGAGATTGGGATCACCTTTTTACCTGAAGCGGAAGCGGATTGGTTGCTCGGTTTAAAACGCGATCACCCGCGCGCCACGATCAAATCGGTGCTGCGCGAGCATTTGCCGGATCGGCTCGCGGACGCTTTGGCGAGTCGATTGGGAGTTGAGCGAGAGCTGGGCAATGTCACTGACAAAGACCTGCGTGCAGCAGGTGCAAAGTTGGCCGATTGGCGGTTCAGTCCCAATGGCACCGAAGGTTTTGCCAAAGCCGAAGTGACAATCGGTGGCGTCTCAACCGCGGAATTGTCCTCGCAGACAATGGAGGCAAAAAAAGTTCCGGGCCTCTACGCAATCGGCGAAGCGGTGGATGTGACAGGGTGGCTGGGCGGCTACAATTTCCAATGGGCCTGGGCGAGCGGGGTTGCATGCGGCGACGCATTGGCCGATCACGCTTCTATAAGAGAAAGCTAAGCGGGGGAGAATTTCATGGGCGCTGTCAGCATTGCAATAGGACGGGTTCTACTTGGCCTCTATTTCCTGCTTCCCGGCCTGATGAAGGCAATGGGGCCAGCGCAGACCATCGCCTATATGGAAAGCCACGCGATCCCTTTCGCTGCGCCGTTGATGTGGTTTTCGACCGCCGCGAATATCATCGGGGGCTTGGCATTGATCGCCGGGCGTCATGTGCGCTTCGTCGCCTATGCTTGCGTGCTCTACGTGTTGCTCGTCAATCTTATGCTCCATGACTTCTGGAACATGGGCCCAGACATGGTTGAACGAGAGACACAGAATTTCGTGAAGAACCTCGGCATTTTGGCCGGTCTACTCGTGCTGGCAGGAGCGTCTCCTGCACGCCCACTCTCAATGTCGGGTTGGTGGAAAAGCGACCGCGCCGCGGGCTAAGAAACTGCGCGATTGGCCGCCACTTGCCCCACGCGTCAGCTTGTTTTGCCGCCCAAACGTGCCTACCTCATAGATGCTAACGGCCCTTGAGAGGGTCTAGCGAATGCCCAAGCGCGGTGGGATGAACTCCGCAAAGCCGCGCTAAAACAGGAGGATGCCTTGCGCCAACTGCAAGGGATGGATTCATCGTTTGTCGCGATGGAATCGCCTAACTCGCCAATGCATATTGGCAATCTGTTGATCTACAATCCGCAGACCGCGCCCGGTGGATTTGTCCGGTTCAAGGACATTCTGGGGTTCTTTCAATCGCGCTTGCAGCTTTCCAAATCGGTTCGACAGCGACTTGTTCGCGTACCGTTTGATCTGGATTATCCATATTGGATTGAAGACCCCGATTTCGATTTAGAATATCATGTGCGCCATGTTGCCTTGCCCAAACCGGGTGATTGGCGGCAATTGTGCATTTTGGCCGCGCGCATCCATGCGCGCCCAATCGACCTCAATCGACCACCTTGGGAATTCACTGTGGTTGAAGGTCTCGACAATGTTCGCGGATTCCCAAAGGGTTCGTTCGGCATAATCACCAAAGTGCACCATTCGGCGATCGATGGTGTGTCGGGCATCGACCTTATGGAAGCGATGCACACGTTGACCCCGGATCAACCACCGCCGGACACGCCCGATGACTGGGTGCCGGAAAAAGTCCCCGGCCCGATTGAATTGCTTGGCAAATCTTATCTTCATGCCCTCACTAACCCAGTGAAACAGGCGCAAGTCGCCGCGCAAGTCGTTCCCGGCATCGCTAGTGCGATCAAAGGATTGGTGACGCGCGATTTTAAACTCTCAACCGACTACATTCCGCCTCGCACTCGTTTCAATCGCTCGATCTCACCCCATCGAGTGGTGGAAGGCTGCTCCTTCAAACTTGCAGAAGTCAAAGCAATTCGCGCGCTCCTGCCCGAAGCCAAGATCAACGATGTCGGGCTCTCGATTATTGGCGGGGCGCTGCACAAATATCTCACGTCCAAGGATGATTTACCCAAGACAAGCATGACCGCAATGGCACCGATATCGGTGCGATCAGCGGATGAAAAAGGCGATATGGGTAACCAAGTCGCTGCGATGATCGCGCCACTGGGCACGCAAATCGCGGACCCGGCCGAACGGCTCGCTTATGTTTTTGCGCAGACTAGCAATTCCAAGACGATGACCAACGCGCTTGGCGCGCGCAATATGACCGAAGTCAGCAAGGTCAATCCGCTGCTCTACATGGCGCTGGGGTCGCAATTGTTCAGCCGCATCAGCTTTGCTCACAAAGTGGCAATGCCGTTCAACACTGTTGTGACCAACGTGCCCGGCCCACCGGTTCCGATCTATTCGAGCGGCGCGAAATTGGAAAGCATGGCGCTGGCGCTCATCTGCCTAACAGACGGACTGGGGCTTGCGCACATCGTGCAAAGTTATGTCGGTGAACTGATGATCAGCTTCACCGCTTGCCGCAAGATTATGCCGGACCCCGAATTCTACGCCGAGTGCCTGCAAGCCAGCTTCGATGAGATGCTGGCAGCGGCAAAAGCACTGGAGGCCAGACCTGCGAAGAAGGTGAAAGCTGCGAAAAAGCCCGCTGCGCCGAGGAAAAAGAAGGCACGACGCGCGCCGAAGGAGAAGAGCTGATGGTAAGAGCTGAAGCGAATTTGGACATCGAGCCGATTAGCGACGAGCCCAAAGCCACGCCGCCAAACCGTTTATGGGCGCTGGCCGAAGGGCGCGCGTTGTTTGAGTTAGGCGCGTTTTACGCCCTCCGCATGATGCTGTCGAAGCTGCCGCGCGGCGATGGCCATGCAGTACTTGTAATGCCAGGCTTTATGGCAACTAATAGCTCCACAATTCCAATGCGCGGCCTGCTCGCGGATTTGGGCTACGATGTGCATGGCTGGAACTCTGGGCGCAACCTGCGCATTGACGAAGAGCTGATTGACCGGCTCGAAGCGCAGCTGAACCTGCTGCATCAATCTAGCGGTAGACCAGTTTCGCTCGTCGGCTGGAGCTTAGGCGGCGTGCTTGCGCGTGAAATCGCTAAATTGCATCCTGATAAGGTGCGGATGGTCATCAGCCTCGGCAGCCCGATCACCGATGATCGCAATCATACCAATGCCGCGCGATTGTTTGAATTCTTCAACGGCAATGAGCCTGAGCAAATACGCGGCGGCCAATTCAGCGGCCTCAATGTCGCGCCTCCTGTGCCGACAACGTCGATCCTTACAAAGACTGATGGTGTCGTGCATTGGCGCGGGAGCGTCCAAGCCGAAGGTGAGCACCCAAGCGAGAACATTGAGGTCTATGCCAGCCATTGTGGGCTTGGCGTGAACCCAAGCGTGATGATCGCGATTGCCGACCGCTTGGCGCAAGCCGAAGGAAGCTGGTCACCGTTTGAAGCGGACCCAACCTATTCCTGGATGTTCCCCAAGTTCACGATGGACTAAACAAAGCGCGGATGCCCTGCTGACCCTAGAACAGCTTGCGGATATCAATCCCGATAAAGCGTCCAACCGGATCGATCAGTGACGGTTGATAATTTAGCGGCGTGTCGCCGTTTTCATCGGTCACTGTGCGCCGTGCATCAAAGAGATTGTCCGCGCGAAGGCTCACCCGGAAGTTCTTAAGCACACCCTCGTTCTTGCCCAGCAATTGCCCCAGTTCAGTAAACCACCGCACATTCACGGTCGCCAGATCATCGAAGAACAGATCGCTGCTACCCACTAAACCGGCGCCATCCAGCCGCGTGCTACTAGTATAGCGGCCAGACACCCGCATCCCAACCCCGCCGCCGAAAATCCCCGCTTCCAACCGAGTGGAATGGCGCGGGAAGCCAAAGGCGCTGGTCGCTTGACCATCTAGCTGATCAAGCACATCAATTCCCGGCGCGATCAGGATTTCGTTGTTCAACTCTATATTGTGGTTGAGCGTGACGAAATAGCGCGCGCCACTGGAATTGCGGCGGTTGAGCGGGTTAAACGCCGGGCCACCCCCTTGCGAAGCGGCAACTTGCGCGCCCGCTTGTTGGCTAGGCTGCTGAGGACTCGAAGCGCAGAATTGCGAGCGGAAACGCTCAAATGCGCTATCAGGTATGTTCCCATCGGCATCGCGCATTTGATCTAGGCCAAGCTTGATAAACTGCGG
>CAZOLE010000070.1:0-8348 GCA_964580445.1 uncultured Porphyrobacter sp. | reverse complement strand
TGCTTGAACGGCGACTTCGCTGGCTCAATATTGCTATTCGGCTTTTCAGGCGCCGGCGTTTTTTTACGGCGAAACGGATCGAAGTCTGCATCTGAGATGGGCAGATCTTTGTCTTGCGAGCGACGTTTAGCAGGCTCACCCAGAACCGGTTTGCGCTTGACCCTTTCAGGCAAACGGAATGGTTCGGAATTTCCGAACTTTGCAGGGTTCAAACGGGTGATTGTTGTGTCGGTCATGGAGCGCATCAGCGCGTAGCTGAAAAACCTAAACATTTTCGAGCACGTAAATTGGGTCGTCCCGAAACCACACAGCCCAAATTGGACCGTTAACGGTTGTGATGCTCGCTTGCGGCCCATGTTGCTTGCAGCAACGCGCGCCTCCGCCTAACGCTCAAGAAGACAGGCGCTATGACGCATTTCTCATTCCCTCGATCCGCCGCATTTAAGCAGGCAATTGCGCTGGCCGCCTGCGCGGTTTGGTTGGTGGCATGTGCAAGTAGCGAAGACAATGCGCCGGAACAGCAATCCGAAAACCCGCGCATTGTCAGCCTCAATCCGTGTGTTGATGCGATCCTTTTTGAAGTTGCTGAACGTGATCAAATTCTAGCGCTTTCGCATTACAGCCGCGATCCGTCTGCAACTACGATCGGCACCGCCCGCGCGCGCGAATTCGGCGTCACCGGTGGAACCGTTGAAGAAGTTGCGGCTTTGTCGCCTGATCTTGTGCTCGCCGGGAGTTTTATCGCTCCGGCAACTCGCAATGCTCTGAATGATATGGGGTTTGCGCTTGAGACGGTCGGCATTGCTTCGAGTGTTGAAGAATCCATCGCACAGGTCACTCTGATGGCTGCAACGGTAGGCAATCCAGCCGCGGGTGAGGAACTGAACGAGCGGATCATCGCCGCCATCGACAACCACAGCTTGGACACATCGCAAACACCGATTTCAACCGTGTTGTGGCAGCCGGGCCAGATCGTCCCCGGCGACGCGACATTGGTCGCTGAACTTTTGCAAAGCGCCGGATTTACAAGCCACAACACCGCGCTCGGGCTTAGCCAAGCGGACTATCTACCGCTAGAAATTCTCGTCGCAAATCCGCCTGATCTGATCCTGATCGCAGGCGATAGCAAAGGGCAACGCCACACGCTGCTCGAACACTTGCCAGAAACAACAATCGCTTCCTTCGATCCGAAGCTCTTTTACTGCGGCGGGCCGAGCATCATCACTGCGATGGAGCGATTGGCCGAGATACGCGCTGAGATCAAAGGTGTAGGCGCATGATCAACAGGGCAACCTTTGTATTTGGCGCGCTGCTGCTGGTTTTGCTTCCGCTTTCTCTCTTAGCGGGCCGTGTTTGGATAGATCCCTTCGCAAGTTCAGGCGGACCCGCCAATGCAACGCTTATTCTCATAGAACTGCGAATGCCGCGTGCGATCCTCGCCGTAGTCGTCGGCGCAGGGTTGGGCGCAGCGGGCGCGGCGATGCAGGGCTATTTGCGCAACCCGTTGGCCGACCCCGGACTGTTTGGCATCGCGCCAATGGCCGCTTTAGGCGCGGTGGCGAGCTTCTGGTTCGCAGCAGTTTTGCCCGGCGCGATTGCCGCGTGGGCCTTGCCCGTTTTTGCGTTGATTGGCGCGGGTTTGGCGATGGCGCTACTTGCGCTCATTGCTGGGCGCAACGCGTCGGATGGAGCGGGCGGTGCAGGCGGCGGTATCGCCCTGTTCACGCTTGCCGGATTGATGATCGCCAGCCTAGCGGGCGCGCTCACCGCTTTGGCGATCACAACCGCGCCCAATGCCTTTGCGATGAGTGAAATCGTCATGTGGTTAAACGGCGCGCTTACCGACAGATCGTGGCGCGAAGTTTGGATCGCAGCGCCGCTCGTGGCCATTGGCATCATCGCACTGCTCTTTGCTGGGCGCTCGCTCAACGCCCTGACCTTGGGAGAAGACGCCGCGCGTTCATTGGGTGTGGAGCCGACCCGGCTGCTTTGGTTGTTGGTCGTGGGCGTCGGGCTTTGCGTAGGCGCCGGCGTCGCTGTTGCGGGCATCATCGGATTTGTCGGGCTAATCGTGCCGCATCTGGTGCGCCCCTTCACCGACCGCTTGCCTTCTAGCCTGATCGTGCCCAGCGCGCTTGCGGGCGCCTGCCTTGTGCTCTTCGCGGACAGTGCCGTGCGCATCTTACCCTTCATCACCGAGCTTCGGCTTGGCATAGCGCTTAGTCTAATTGGTGCACCATTCTTCCTATGGCTGTTGCTGCGGATGCGGGCGGGGAGGCTGTGATGCTGGTTGCTGACAATCTCTCGCTTATGCGCGGGGATAAGATGGTCTTGGAGCAGGTCTCTGCGCAGCTGGAGCCCGGGCAAATCACCACGATCTGCGGTCCCAATGGGGCGGGTAAATCGAGCCTGCTGATGGGACTGGCGGGACTGCTTAATGCGGCGGTGGGCGAAGTGTCATTGGAAGGCAAAAGACTCTCTGGCCTTGAGCCGCGACAGCGCGCGCAGCATCTGGGCTATCTTCCGCAAAGCGGCGATGTGGCTTGGGATGTGGCGGTCGAGGCTTTGATTGGGCTTGGTCGCTTGCCCCATGGCGATCTTGGACGGGTTGCAATTGAGGCAGCAATATCTGCTTTATCACTGGACGCGTTGCGGCATCGCCGCGTTAGCAATCTTTCCGGCGGTGAGCGCGCGCGGGTTTTGCTTGCGCGGGTTTTGGCCGGTGAGCCCCAATGGATATTGGCAGATGAGCCTTTGGCTTCGCTCGACCTTGCGCATCAATTGGTGCTCGCTTGGCATTTCAAGGCTTGCGCACGGAACGGACAGGGCGTGGTGTTGGTGCTGCACGATCTAGCGCTGGCAATGAACCATGCGGACCGGGTGCTGGTGTTGAAGGATGGGCGTTTGATCGCGGATGGAGCGCCGCAAGACGCACTGTCTCAAGAGGTGATTGCCACGGCTTGGGGCGTTGAAGGGCAATGGATCGGAGAGGACGGTGCGCGGGCTTTGGCGGTCACGTAAAGCCTTTGTTTTCTAAGCACCCCAAAGGCAAATTCACCGTAAGGGAATGCCAATGGAGTGCCGCTCTTCACGTCGTTCCAATTCCCAAGGTTGCGACCCAAAGGACACTGCAGAGGACTTGCAAAGAGGTCCTTAAGGGTAGCGGTTTGCCCTAGGTGCGAAACTTAAGTTTTTCTGTAGGGCTCCCTAGGGGGAGGGCGCAGTTACCAGGAAACTCATTTCCAAAATTCACTGTGACCAAGGGAAAGATCGCGTTGACTGATTGAAGTTGATTGGTTCGCCTTCCTTAGTTTGTTTGACCAATTCCACCGTCACTTGTGGCACTTCGCCTTTCGTCAACTCGTTGCTCTCTATACGCAAGGTCGCCCCCGCATTGCGGTAAGTGAAGGCGCCGTCATCACTGGAAGAGAGTAAAATCAGGCGGCTGTTTGTCAGCTTCTCACCCACATATAAGTCCTGATGCAAGCGCAGAAAACCGTTCTTTCCGCTCTCTGCCACGCGGTAACGCAGAGTTAGCGGCTCGCCAAAATTTCCGGGGCCAAGCATTTCCAAGGCAGGCTTGCCATCATTCGTGCTGATATTGGCTTCGTGTCGCATGGAAGTGATGGCGTATGCGGGCTTGTTGCCTTTGACGATGGAATACTGCTCGCCGATTTGTGAGAAGCACGTCGCATCGTAGTGGTTTCTGGGCTTGCCCTGCGCGACCTGCCAGTCGTAATTTCTGCGCTTAGTTGCAGTGCACCAATTCATCGAAGTATCGATGGTACGCGATGGACCTGCAGGACGGTGACCTAAGCCAATAGGCACGCCATTGTAGGTGGTTTGCCGACTCGTCCTCATCGGAACGCCATAAAATTCCATGCCCGATTCAAGCGAACGACTGGTTAGCAATGTGCGGATGCTTTCCTTTTCGGTCAGCCGCGCACGATAGCCGTAATGGAAAGGCAACGCGAACAGCACGATATCCCCGGACCCACCATTGGTGCTCGCACGCATCTCCACTGGGCCGGTGGCCGTATAAGGCAAACGCTCAAACTTCTGCCGGGTGGCCAGCGGTTTTTGCAGTTCGCTTAACCCTGATTGCGTTCTTGCAAGCGAGCCGCTTTCCCAGCGATATTCCACGCTCCCACCATTATCGCCAAGTAGCTTAACCGGCGCGCCATCCTTTTTTCGCCCGATCGAGATCGTGATGCCGCTTAACGACGCCAATCGATGGCCTTTGCCATATGACTTGGCGGATTGGCCATTGTAGGCCTCCAAAGGTTCCCCGCGGTAGCAAGCGGTGCCCACTTCGCTACCTCGGCCAAGGCGGTTTCGGATCAAGGTCTCAAAAAGGCGTATTTGCGCATCAGTAAGTTCTCGGTCATCGACGATTTCTGACAACATTGATTGCACTTCGACTTCGTCTGGATCTTGCTTTGGGCGATTGGTCACAAACTGGAAGCGAGGACGATCCCAATCCTTCGCGCAATTGATTAGGTTTAATGGCAAAGTCGGGACTTGTTCGCTTGCTACGTCAGCGAAAGGCAGCGGGGTTTGCAATGCTAGGGAGGGCCACATTACAGAAACAGCGAGTGGATTCACTTCACCACGGCTTTCTGACAGTGCCGGTGAAATGCGATCAAACGCACCATCTTCATCGCTATCATGCAAGCAAATGGGCGTCTTCAACGCTGTGAAGCCGTTCGCTTTGATGGCGCCACAATAGATATCACTGTCTGTAACGAGAGAATCGGGTGCCTTTTGCGAAACACCATAGGTGCGCAGCCGGTTTGCGCGATGCAGGTTCATCGACTGGCTTTCGTTCACCACAACGCTTACGGTTTCAACCGGTGACATCGAAAGTTTAGCAAGCAGATTGTTCTCTGGACGATCTCCCTTGACCCACAGATTGGCGCTTTCTTCATCCAGTGAGACCAGATTGCGTTTCAACGGTACTTCGATCAGCTGGATCGATTGCAAAAGCAGATCGTCGTCAGACGCGAAGCGGTCCACCGTGGCCTTTGCATCATCGGTTAATGCAAGTGGGAAAACAGGATCCACAAACGGTTTAAAGCGAATGCTCAAGCCTTTTTCATCTTCGGGCTCATCGTTCTCTGGATCTTCGGCGCTACCTGTTTCTTCAACGGTCGGTGGTGTTGGCTCCTCGCTGACGGAGGTTTGAACTGCGGGCGGCTCCTGTCGCGTAACCACAGCATTACTCGTACCGTCGGCTTGTGCGGTCTGGCCTACAGCGTCTTCGGTGCTGGCGTTGAACACCCCTGAAACCAGCAATGCAAAAACCGAAACGCGCGCCCCGCGGAAACCGATACCCATCCTTTGAACCCTCCATTGGTAACATCGTACTTTGAATTCGACTGTCCAAAGCAATGCACAATTCAAACGCTTTCTTCGTTGCGTAAAGATATCAATCCAGACGGTTAGTTGAACTAAAGTTTTTCTGTAGGGTAGGGGATAGGGTTGAGTTAGTCGGCTGCGGCTTGATCCCCGTCACGCTGGGATGAGAAAATGCGCAGGCACCTCTGACCTAACCTTCAACTCACCGCTCCAAACTCCTCTCCACCGCGGCTCTTGAGCCACCTCTTGACCCGCGCGAACATTTGCGGAACAAGTCGCTCCTATGAGTCTCACCAAAATTTCCGTGCGCGGTGCGCGCGAGCACAATCTCAAAGGCATCGATATTGACCTGCCGCGCGATGCGCTGATCGTGGTCACGGGCCTGTCTGGCTCGGGCAAGAGCTCGCTCGCTTTCGACACCATCTATGCCGAGGGGCAGCGGCGCTATGTTGAGAGCCTCAGCGCCTATGCGCGCCAGTTTTTGGAGATGATGCAAAAGCCCGATGTTGAGCATATTGACGGGCTCTCGCCCGCGATCTCCATCGAGCAGAAGACGACCTCGCGAAACCCGCGCTCAACCGTCGCGACGGTGACCGAGATTTACGATTACATGCGGCTACTATGGGCGAGGGTGGGGGTGCCCTATTCACCCGCCACCGGAAAGCCGATCTCCGCTCAAACCGTGAGCCAGATGGTCGACCGGGTCATGGCTTTGCCCGAAGGGACGCGTGCCTATCTGCTGGCCCCTGTGGTGCGTGGGCGAAAGGGCGAATATCGTAAAGAGCTGGCCGAATGGCAGAAGGCGGGCTTTACCCGCGTACGGATCGACGGCGAGCTCTATCCGATTGAAGAGGCTCCGGCGCTCGATAAGAAGTTCAAGCATGACATCGAAGTGGTGGTCGACCGCTTGGCGGTAAAGAAGGGGCTGGAAACACGGCTGGCGGACTCGTTTGAGACCGCGCTGAAGCTTGCCGAAGGGCTGGCCTATATCGATTTGGCGGATGGCGTGGTGCCCGGACGCGAGGAAGAGGATGCGTCTGGCGGAGCAATGAAGGGGGCGGGCATCCCTTCCAACCGCATCGTCTTTTCCGAGAAGTTCGCTTGCCCGGTCTCTGGCTTCACCATCGAAGAAATCGAACCGCGCCTGTTCTCGTTCAACTCACCCCAAGGCGCCTGCCCAACTTGCGATGGGATTGGTGAAAAGCAGCTCTTCGATGAGCAATTGGTGGTGCCCAATGAGGCGCTAACCCTCAAACAAGGCGCGATTGCGCCGTGGGCGAAGTCCAACCCGCCGTCGCCTTACTACATGCAGGTATTGAGCAGCCTTGCGAAGGCCTATGACTTCACCATCACCACTCCTTGGAACGAGCTGGAGCCGGATCAACGCATGATCATCCTGCATGGCACGGGCGGAATGCCAGTTCAGCTGACATTTAAGGATGGGCGCAAGAGCTACACCGTCAATAAGCCGTTCGAAGGCGTCATTGGCAATCTTAACCGCCGGATGATGCAGACCGAAAGCGCGTGGATGCAAGAGGAGCTGGGCAAGTTCCAGACCGCGCAACCGTGTGAGACCTGCGGGGGCAAGCGCCTCAATGAAAAGTCGCTGGCGGTGAAAGTCGCGGGCACCGACATTGCTGCACCCACGGTGATGAGCGTCTCCGATGCCAAAGAGTGGTTCCTTGCGCTCGATGACAAGCTGACCGACCAGCAATCGCAAATCGCCAAAGCGATCCTGAAAGAGATCAACGAACGCCTCGGCTTCCTCGACAATGTCGGGCTCGATTACCTCAACCTCGACCGCACCAGCGGCACGCTCTCCGGCGGGGAGAGCCAGCGCATCCGGCTCGCCAGCCAAATCGGCAGTGGCCTCTCCGGCGTGCTCTACGTCCTCGATGAGCCAAGCATCGGCCTGCATCAGCGCGACAATGACCGGCTGCTTGAAACGCTTAAGCGGCTGCGCGATCTGGGCAACACCGTGATCGTGGTCGAGCATGACGAAGACGCCATCCGGCAGGCCGACCATGTCGTCGACCTTGGACCCGGCGCCGGGGTGCGCGGCGGTGAGGTTGTGGCGCAGGGCACGCTCAAACAGATTATGAAGGCGAAGAAGTCACTCACTGCAGACTACCTCACCGGACGGCGCGAGATCGCGGTCCCGGCCAAGCGGCGCAAAGGCAACGGCCACAAACTGACAGTCAAAGGCGCGAGCGCCAACAACCTCAAAGACGTCACCGCCTCAATCCCCTTGGGCACGTTCACCTGCATCACCGGCGTCTCCGGCTCGGGCAAGTCGAGCTTCACCATCGACACGCTCTACGCCGCCGCCGCCCGCTCATTGAACGGCGCGCGCATCATCGCGGGCAAGCATGACAGCGTCAAAGGCCTCGAATACTGCGACAAGGTCATCGAGATCGACCAGTCCCCGATTGGCCGCACCCCGCGCTCCAACCCCGCGACCTATACCGGCGCCTTCACCAATATCCGCGACTGGTTCGCGGGCCTGCCCGAGTCCCAAGCACGCGGATACAAGCCGGGCCGCTTCTCCTTCAACGTCAAAGGCGGCCGCTGTGAACAATGCACCGGCGACGGCCTGATCAAGATTGAGATGCACTTCCTCCCCGATGTCTATGTCACGTGTGAGGAATGCGGCGGCAAACGCTACAATCGTGAGACGCTGGAGGTGAAGTTCAAAGGCCTCTCCATCGCCGACGTGCTCGACATGACGATTGAGGATGCGGAGGGCTTCTTCAAAGCCGTGCCGCCGATCCGTGACAAGATGCGGATGCTCAACGAAGTGGGGCTGGGCTATGTGAAGGTCGGCCAGCAAGCGACGACCTTGTCAGGCGGCGAAGCGCAGCGGGTGAAGCTCGCGAAGGAGCTGGCGAAGCGCTCCACCGGGCAGACGCTGTATATTCTCGATGAGCCGACGACAGGGCTTCACTTTGAGGATGTGCGCAAGCTGTTGGAGGTGCTGCACCGTCTGGTCG
>CAZOLE010000069.1:0-8414 GCA_964580445.1 uncultured Porphyrobacter sp. | reverse complement strand
CTAAAGGTCTATTTGATGATCGGCGGTGCCGCACCCGATGCCGAGATCGACGAAGACTCGGTGACCGAATACATGCAGCGTGTCTGGTCTACAGACATTTATCCCAGCGCCGAGAAGGCCGGGATGCGTGATCGGCTGGTCGGGCACCTGCAAGCGCTGCTCGAAGACGACAATATCGGCACTGCATGGGCTGGGCAGAAAGCGCCGCTTGATGCTGGTCTGGTGCGCAATGCCCGCGCGAGTGTTGGCACAATGAGCCTTGCCCAACGGGCATTTATCATCATGCGTGGCAAGGCCGCTGATCCCAGCCAAGATTGGTATATGGACGCCATTCTTCAACCCGGTGATGCAGCAGCTTTCGCCAATCCCGATGATGTCATGTCAAAACGTGTGCCGTATTTCTTCACGAAAGCGGGCTTCACCAAATCCTATCAGGTTCAAAAAGAACTGATTGGCTCAAGCCTGACCGAAGAGTTGTGGGTGCTTGGCGAGGATTCTGAGACCGCTAGCATTCAGCGCGAGCTGAACAATCTCGATACCGGGATATCGGGTGCTTATGCGGATGAATACATCACGCATTGGCAAGGCGTTATCGACTCGCTCAAGGCCGCCGACTATTTCAACGATGAAGCTGCCTTCCGGGCCTTCACCAAAGGTGTATCACCGCTCAAGCTGGTGCTTGAGGAAGTCCGTATCAACACGATCTTCGATAATGACACAGCCAATGTTGCGGCTGAAATGGCGGGCGAACGGCTCCAACGAAACCGCGTTGCGCGCAATGCGATGCGGTTGGGAGGTGCGGCGTCAGGCGCGCGTGGATTGACGGCCGATGGATTGATCGAAGCGCACTTTGATGGCGTGAACCGATGGGTCGGCGATGGCGAAGAAAATCCCGGAGAAATTGACGAATTTGTCGAAACTGTGCGCCAGACATTCCAGCAGTTCCAAGCTGCTCAAGGGTCGGGAACTGGCGGTGGTGGCGGCAGTTCCGCAGGTGCACTGTCCCAAGCGACTGCGGCGCTCAAAACTGCGGCACTGGGCGTACCGGACTTAGTCGCCAGTTTCGCGAATGATATTGCAGAGGGCGGAACCAAGACGGGCAACACGACGCTAAAGAAAGAAGTAAGCGAGTACTACCTCGCAGAGGTTGCGCCCTCTTGCACCAGTGCAATTGTCGGCAAATATCCCTTTGATGGAGGGTCAGCCGCAGACGCCAGCTTGGGCGATGTGCGCGACGCATTTGGCGGAGGTGGAAAGGTGTCTTCCTTCGTTTCCGATAGGTTGGCACCCTATCTTGATCGCAGCGGTGATTATTGGCGTTGGAATTCAACCGACGCAGTGGCATCGGAATTGAACCCGGCTGCGCCAGGCAGCTTTGAGAAGGCTTCCTTGTTAACAGAAGCGCTCAGTCAGGGTGTGCCGCTTGGAATTGAGCTGACCGATCTGGGTGATGAGATCAGCCGGGTCGAGCTCGAAACCGGAGGGATACCGCTCAAATTTGAGTTGGAAGGCAATGGCAATTCCAGCATCGTTTGGCAGATGGGCGGCGGCGTAGTGCAATCATCCGAAGTTAAGATCTATGCGAATGAAGGGATTGAGGGCCTCGACCCAGTCGAAGAAGTGATCTGGCGCGATTCCAGAAAGGGGCCGTGGTCGTTTTTTCGTCTGCTTGATTTAGCGCAAAAGAACAACCTTTCTGAGACCCAGATCGAAGCAGTGTTTAACCCGGGACCGCAACGCGCTCGCTTTGTCATATCCTTTCCAGAGTCAAAAAACCCATTCAGCGGAGGCGGCCTATGGTCGTTGCAGTGTCCGCAGACATTGTGAAGCCTAAGCCGCTTGGTGCCGGCATCGAGCTTCCAGCGATCATCGGGAAGCTGCCTGCGCATGGTGACTTTATTGCGCGTGGTGTGCTCCACAGTGAGCGCGAGAGACTGGACAGTTGGATGGCGGGTTGGATCGATCATGCTCGCAGTGAGTTAGGCGACGGGTTTGATGATGCATATCTCTCTGCCCCCCCATGGCTGTTTGAGAGCGAGCGGCTCACAGCGGTGTTGATACCAAGCGTTGATGCGGTAGGACGACGTTTTCCTGCCTTGGCGCTTGCTGATCCCAACCTTCGTACACAGTCAGTCTATGACGCCTTGGTCGCGGCGCTAGAAGAAGGGCAAGGCAGTGATGAATTGCGTGCGACTGTTTCAAGCTTGGAATGCGGCATTGCGGGCGAACCGATGATGACCGGCGAATGGTTTCTGCCTGAAGGCGCGCAATCACAGCTCCCTTCACCATCGGATGTCGATGGCTGGGCGGATGTGAAGGAGTTTCTGGCATGAGCGCGCTCGTGATCAAATCCTGCGGCAAAACCGATCCGGGTTTGGTCCGCGCGCATAACGAGGACTCTATGCTGTTGCAGGACGCCTCAGGCTTGTGGCTGGTCTTTGATGGCATGGGTGGACATGAACACGGCGCCCTCGCTTCGCAGACAGCGATGTCGGCCTTTGATCCCTTCGACGTACCGGGAGATTTTGAGACAGCAGCGACGGCCGTGGCTAACCGTATGCATGAGGTGAACGGTGTGCTCGCTGAAGTGGCTGCGAAGCAAGGCGTTGAGCGCATGGGCACTACGGCGGTGGGCTTGCTTGTGCGCGAAGGGAGCTTCGCAACCATTTGGGTGGGTGACAGCCGCTCTTATATCTTTCGCCAAGGCGGTCTCTTTCAATTGAGCGTTGATCACACACACGTGCAGGAGTTGCTGGATCAAGGACTCCTTACTTCGGCTGACGCGGCGGACCATCCAATGTCGCACGTCCTAACGCGTGCGTTAGGTGTGGAGCCTGAAATTCAAGTCGATATCATTCAGGATAACGCGCAGCCGGGCGATCGTTTTTTGCTATGCAGCGATGGCTTGAGCGGTCCTGTCACAGACGATGAAATTCGCGAAATTATGGCGCTCCCGGATCTGCAAAGCGTGGTAGACGAGCTAATCGGCAGAGCACACGCGCGCGGGGCGCCTGACAATGTCACGGCAATTGTCGTCGAGATCGGGCATGGCGAGCCATGAGCGACAACCCCAAAAAAGCTGACCCAGAAGCCGAAAAATCAAAGTCGGACAAAGGGCAAGGGGATCGCGCCTCTGAAACTGGCATGTGCGAGTCTGAAACGTGCGAAGCGGAATCGGATACGGAGAATTTTGACGAAGCCGCTGAATGCTCGGCTGACAGCAAAACCGAGCCGGAGGTAACGCCAAAGCCTGAGGAAGATGAAGTTGACGATGACGTTCCTTCCACGTCAGAGGAAGCTCTGGAAGAGCCTTCGGCAGGCCAGTCCGCTGACGAGCCTGAAACTGAGCCGCCTGCCACCACAGATGGCAAAACCGAATTTATCGCGCCTGCTCGCCCGCCAGAGTCTGACAAGACCGAATTCATGGCATCGCCCAAGCGATCGTCGGCACCAGCTGCTCCAGATAAAACCGAGTTTATGGTGTCGCCTCTAAAACCAACGGTTTCTTCGCCACCAGCGCATGAACCCACAGAGTTCATGGCTTCTCCAACGCCGTCGCCCATTCCAACCGCACAGTCAGAGAACAAAGCGCCGTCGCCAGCTCCTCCGAAGCCTAAGGCCAAGCAACAGCAATTTACCGAAGGCGAGGTGCTGAACGGCATCTATCGGATCACTCGATTCCTCGCGCGCGGGGGCATGGGTGAAGTTTACGAAGCGACCAATATCCATCAGCAATCAGAACGCGTAGCGATCAAAGTCATGCTTCCGCACTTGGCGCAGGATGAGCTTGTCGCAGCGATGTTTAGCAAAGAAGCAGAAATGCTCACGCGCCTGCATCATGAAGCGATTGTGCCCTATCGCATGTCCGCGCGCGATGCGGAGGGCAAGCCCTATATCGTCACCGAATTTATCGACGGGCAAAGCCTCGAAGAGAAGCTGGGCAAGCTCAAACTTGAGGAATTGGAGTTTGCCAATCTCGCGCAGAAACTGGCGGCTGGGTTGGGGACTGCACATAGTCTTGGCGCGGTTCATCGGGACATTGCACCTGACAATGTGCTGCTTGCCGAAGGTGATCCCTCGCGGCCCAAGATTATCGATTTCGGCATTGCGAAGGATGCGCGCGAGAACACCGGCACGATTGTTGGCGATGGCTTTGCGGGAAAGCTCAAATATGTCGCGCCTGAGCAGCTCGGCGAATTTGATCGGAATATCGGCCCGTGGACGGACCTTTACAGTCTTGCGTTAACATTGCGCGCTGTGGCCGCTGGCAAGCACTCTGACATGGGCGGTTCGCTGTCCGATGCAGTGATCAAGCGCCAGACGGTTCCTGATTTATCACCCATTCCCGAGCGATTTCATCCACCCTTTGAGATGGCCTTGCAGCCCAATCCTGCTGATCGTCCGCAGTCGATGGCAGAGTTCATCTTGCGGCTCGGCGATATTGGCAATGGAACCGCGCATCCCTCTGGCTTGATGTCGGGGGCGAAGGCAAACCAACATGGAAGTGCGGCAAAGTCGAAGCCTGAGAAGAAGAAAAAAGAGAAGAAACCGCGCAAAGGCAAAGGGTTCAGCCTGACCAAGAAGCCGGAGGACGGTGAGGTACCAAAGGCTGATGGCGGGCTGGCTGGCTTGACGAAAAATCCAGCTGTGTTGATCGGTGGCGGGCTTGCTGCTGTGTTGCTGCTTGTTGTGATCTCCATCGTTTTGCTGAGTTCCGGCGGGAACGGCCCAGTAGACGGCGGTACGGATGGTCCGATTGCTGACGGTTCTGGCGCGGGCGCCTCGCGGGCGGGGGGTAGTCAGTCTGAAGGCACCGCTTCGCTCGACAGTCCCAAGGTTCAGCAAGCTCTGAACAAAGCAATTGCTGAAGTTGATTGCGCATGGCTGACATATGACGGAGCGAGCGGCGGCACGGCTCAGTTCACCGGCGGCGCGGCAAACCCCGCAGCTGCTCAAACTAAGATTATCAGCGCTCTTGAGGGAGTTGGCGCAGGCTCGGCCTCGATTGATGTGAGTAATGTCATCCGATTCACCGACAAAAGCTGCGCAGCCTTGGATGCTATGCGTGAGGTTCGCAGCGAAAAGCCGCTGATCACCTCTCCGCAGCAGGTTTATGAAGCAGAACAGCAAGAGGCTACGCGCGCAGACGGGGCCTTAATTCAAGAAGGGGCCATCGCGAAGGCGGTTATGCGGGTCGACAATGTTCCCTCAAACCACGAAATCGCACTACTCGAGCTCAACGCTCCAATCGGTTTGAATACGCTCGTTCCGGATCGGGCCGAGGTTGAGAGCTTTGTTCAGGCGATCAAAGGCAATCTGACCAACAACGGCATGGTGATGCCATTGCTTGTGCCGTTTGAAGGGCCAGAAAAGGACAGCTACGCCTTTATCGTGGTGACCAGCCCCAAACCTTTCCCTCGCGACGTTATTGCGCTGGATATGAAATTTGATGATGCTTGGACTACGCGTTTTCGGGAGGCTGCCAAAGCAAACGACTGGAAAGTCGATGCAGTGTGGTTCTCGATTGAGAATCGCCAAGGCAATTAGCGACAGCTAGCGCTCAATCGGTTTGAACTGCGTCCTCATAGGCTTCGCGGAATTCCTTGGAGAACACTTCAAGAAACGCTTCGGCGGAGCCTTCGGCAACGCCACTAAACTGCTTCTCATAGGCCTTCCACAAGGCTGCTTCGCGCTGACCTGGAAGGACTTTGGAAAGCATGCCGCTTTGCGCGGTGCGTTCCTTGATTGAGTCGGGAGAGAAGCGGTCGACGGTTTGCCGAAGCGCGCCTTGCATGGCCTTGAGCGTGGCAATCTGATGCGCCTGCAGGTCGCGATAAGAATCTTCAATGGCCTGCTCGGCCTCCATATAGCCGCGCATTGGCGGATTGAGCATCATTTGCAGCGCTTGGTCGACATTGCGGGCAAATTTCAGCGGGTTGTTGCCATCAAACCGAAGCTGCGTGGCGCTCGCTCCCATTTCGTCTTTTGCACGCGCGCGCGCTTCAAGCAGAACCATCAGTCCAGTGAGCAAATGGCGCAGCATCCGGCCAGCTTTGGCGGCGGCTTCGTCGGGCGCGACATCCACTTGTGCAGAAGCAACGCCCAACGCGCCAAGCAGCGCACCAAACATCGCATCTGGCGAACTGTCGCCTTGCTGCTTTGGAGTTTGCTGTTGATGCGGCGTCGAGCCGTTTGATGTGGGGTTTGGAGCAGTTTGCGGAGCGACTGGCGGAGCGGTGTTCTCTTGAGCGGGTGGCTCCTCTGGCGTTGCCGCGGGAGCCGACGCGCCCGGATTCAGTGGTCCGCCGAAGGGATCGCTGCCGCCTGGATCGGGCGCGTACGGTTGATCAGGAGCAGGATCTGGTTCGTGGGTAACGGGCGTGGGTTGCGAGGCACCCGGATCTAAAGGCCCACCGAATGGATCGCTTTTCGCTTCAGGTTGAGTAGGAGCGGCGGAAGGCGGCGTCGGTGATTCTCCACCAAGTGGGCCGCCAAACGGATCGGCGCTTGGCTCTGAAAATTCGGCCCCTGTTGCTGCTCCGCCTTGTCCCTCGCCGATCGGTGCAAAGCTGTCTGTTGGCCCAGTTTCCTCGCCGCCCAAAGGCTTGAAGCCACCACCAGCTGTATCGGGTCCAACCGCAAAGGGATCAAACTTTGGATCGACGCTCCACGCCGCGTTGGACCAGTCGACGGCATTTGACCCGATGTGATCGCTGAAAATATCGTCGGCACTGGGCTGGTGAGAATCGCGTTTGCCATCTTCGGACCAACCAGAGGCTCGCTCAGGCGCTTTTTCTTCAAGTCCCCAGCCGCCATCATCCGAATAACCTGGCGTGGCGGGTGCTTGCCCTGAAGGTCCGGATGCGCGGCCTCCACCGGGCAAATCATCCCAGCCCATAAAGTCCGGACCACGCTGCTGCGCTTGGTTCGCTGCCAGCGCCGCTTGATGCTGGTCCAATGCGGAGCCGGAAAGCTTAGCTTCAACTACATATGGGCCCATGCGAAACCGGTCGCCTGGCGCTACCTTATGGGCGCCATTGATCCGCTCCGTTGCGTCTCCCAGAAAGGTGCCATTGGTGCTGTCATCGACCAGGAAGTAATCGTCCTGCCGGTATTGAACTTCGCAATGTCTACCTGACAAAGTGCGCGTATCATCAGGCAGCGCCCATTCGCATGTTGCCGCGCGACCAATAATCGCACCGCGATTGCGCAGCACCAACTCGGTTGGGCTGCCATTCTCCAAAGCCGTTCGATTGATAATCTTGAGAGTTAGCGTCATGTCGCGGTTAGTGCCTCGCGGCCGCGTTTGGCTAAATCGTCGGCCAAATCAAGCGCCCTTGTTGCTAGGTCAGGTACATCAGTAATGTGATTTGCAATTGCGATGCTGAGTGCGCCGCTGAGAAAGCTACTACAGACATTGGCATCGGCGGAAACTGGAGCTGAGTCGTCAGGCGCAATCGAACCACCTGAAAAGAAGATGGCCAAGCCAATGAGAGTTTCAGGCCAACCGCTCTCTGAATTGTCGGCAAGCTCATACATAGCACGTCTGTTCTCGTCATCGGGTTCACCAACCCAGCGAAACGCCGCATCGCGTAACAATCGACGCCGTGCAAAATCGGGCGCCGCATCGTCCAGTTCTGGCAGGCAGCTTAGGGCCCACTCTATCGCCTCAAGCTTTGGCAGTGCAGAAGCTGCGTACGATAAGGCAGGAGCGGGATCTTCATCTTCGCGCAGGGATTGGAAGAAGGTCTGCGGTGCAATATCATCGTCAGGCCAAAGCCTTTTAGGTAGCTCAGCTTCCTGCGCTATTTGGCGCGCAGCGCTCCACAAGACGATGGTCCATTCGGTCATGTCTGCCCCCACAGCTTGGCTAAAGCCAACACCCTTAGTTCAATTGATCTTAACTAGGGCACCTTTTTCGGTCAAAATTCCTCCAGCCGACACTTCTGCCAAACCTTTCGCTTTCACATTGATTATCGGGGAGTCGATATCTGCACCTGCTGGCGTGAGCTTGAGCGTGGTCATGCCAACTTTTAGCTCAATAGCTTGCATGGCTTCTATGGTGATTTTGCCCATGCTCGCTTTGATGCCGATATTGCCCATCACGACTTCGAGGTCGTCATTGCCTTTTTTGATCTTGGTTTTGCGATTACCTTCGGTGATCTCGTTGGTTTCATTCTTTTTGAGCGTGTATTGACGATTGCCGTCAATCACTTCTTTTTCGTCATTCTTGACGAAGCGGTCGCTGTCGTAGCCGACTCTAATCTCTTCATTATGGCCGACATGGCGCGTCATGTCATAGCGGATCCGGACATTCATATCGCGCTCTGCATGGATGAAGATCTCTTCTTCGCCGCCATTGTCTTCAAACCGGATTTCGTTGGCCTTTGGCTCTTTTGTGTCGAGCTCCTCCG
>CAZOLE010000068.1:0-8452 GCA_964580445.1 uncultured Porphyrobacter sp. | reverse complement strand
TTCTTTGAGAATATCGGCCAAAGCAGATCGAATTGGAGCAAGGTCAAGTGCTGTGTCGTTCGGGAAGTAGGGAATGCCGAAACCGCAACCTAAATTGAGCTTTGGCAGTGTGACGAAAATCTCGTCAGACAGTTCTCCTGACAATTTCAGGATGTTACGCTGCGAATCTATAATAGCTTCTTCACTCAAAGCCTGACTGCCAGTGAAGATATGAAGACCACGCCATTCAGCGCCTTGTCCGATGACATGCCTTGCAAGCTCGGGCACTTGGTCCGCATCCACGCCAAAGGGTTTTGCGCCCCCACCCATCTTCATTCCTGAGCCCTTAAGCTCAAAACTGGGGTTCACCCGAATAGCTATCCGAGGTTGCTTCGCGACCCTTTCAGCAATTTTAAGCGCACGTTCCGCTTCACCGTGCGATTCACAGTTCAACGTGACCCCTGCATCAATCGCCGCTTCGAGTTCATCATCGCGTTTGCCCGGGCCGGCAAAACTGATCCGCCGTGCATCGATCTGTTGCGCTTGAAGCATCGACAACTCACCTGCTGAGGCGATGTCGAAACCATCAACCAGCGGCGCCATATGCGCGATAACATCGGTATGGGGATTGGCTTTGACCGCGTAGTTTAACCCAATACGCGCAGGCAAAGCAGCCCGCAGGTCTGCAACACGCTTATCCAAATGCACGCGCGAATAGACAAAACACGGTGTGCTCCCACCACGCTCGACCAGTTCACTCGCGGTCAACCCACCAATCGCAAGCTCTCCATCAAGTGCTTCATAACCAGCAGGAATTGGGCCAAGCGGTTTGCTCTTCATGCGCTCAACTCCCGCAAAAGCGCGGTCCGGTCAATCTTGCCATTGGGATTAAGCGGCATCGAATTACGCCAATGAATCATATGTGGCTGCATAAAATTGGGAAGCTCCGCTTTAAGAACCTTCGCAAGTTGAGCGCGTTCTTCATCATCCTCAACGCCTCGCACCACCAAATGCACAGAATGGCCAAGCCGCTCGTCTGGAATGCCCAAAGCCACCGCTTCGCTGACCAAATCAGTTGCGATTGCAGCCTCTTCGATTTCTTGAGGGCTAATGCGGTTACCCGTACTCTTTATCATCGCATCGCGGCGACCAACGAAATAGAGCAGGCCGTCTGATGCGCGTGCAACTCGGTCGCCGGACCATACTGCGGTGCCGCCATATTCCGATTGCTCAGGCGCAAGTTTGAAACGCTCAGCAGTGCGCTGTGCATCTTGCCAATATCCTTGCGCGACCAACGGCCCACAATGCACCAACTCACCTTCAACATCAGGTGCGGCCACGTTGCCGTCGTCATCGATCACGAGGATTTCCGCAAATGGGATCGCTGTGCCCATGCTGGTTGGGTGAGAATCAACCAATGCCGGATCAAGGTAAGTCGAGCGAAACGCCTCGGTGAGGCCATACATTGGATACAGATCAGCCTGCGGGAACGTAGCTCTGAGATCGCGAACAAGATCAGTGGTCAGCGCGCCGCCGCTATTGGTCAGGCGCAGCATCGAAGCGGTTTGCTCGGCGCTCCATTCCATCTCGGTCAATTGCACCCACAGCGGGGGCACCGCTGCAAGAGTGGTCACGCCATACTTCTCGCAAGCCTTCGCCACATCGCGAGGAAACAAGAAGTCGAGCGGAGCCACCGCCCCGCCCGCATACCAAGTCGACAGAAGTTGATTCTGACCATAGTCGAAGGAGAGCGGCAGCACGGCGAGCGTCACATCGTCATTCGCAAGCTTGAGGTAATGCGCAACACTAACCGAACCGAGCCACAGATTAGCATGGCTCAGCATCACGCCCTTTGGAAGCCCCGTTGATCCGCTGGTGTAAAGGATGGCGGTGAGGTCATCTGGATTGGCATTCGATGGGCCATGTGCAATCGCAGCATTGCTCGCCTGCACCAGAGCCTCATCCTCCTCAAGCAAAGTGCAGGCCTTCGGCCTATCGTCATCTTCCAATGAACCCAGCCTCGCTTTGTTCGCGATCAGCATCACTGCGCCACTATCGGCGAGGATATGCGCGGCCTGAGCACGTTTGAGCAAGGGGTTGATCGGCACATGGACCAGCCCAGCGCGCGCCGCCGCCAAAGGCATAAGACATGTCAATTCACCCTTCGCCGCCCATGTCGCTACTCGAGCGCCAGTCTCAGGCACTTCGCGCGCCAACCACCCGGCAAGATGATCAACACGTAAGTTTAACGCCTCGTGCGATATAACCTCATTTCGAAGGATCAGCGCAGGCCGCGCGCCATTGCCCTGTTCACCTGCTAAAACGGCAAGGTGGTCAAGCGGGCGCAGGGTTGGGTCAGGGCTGATCGTCATAGGTTTTGGAGCTTTTTTACGTGATTGAAGCGCGGTATCACGATAGCGTTAACGTGTTGCAAGCGCTGTTTGAAGGCGAAGGCGCATTGGAAGCGCGCTCCCCCTTTGACAGAGCAGAATGGTATGCGTTGCTCGCCGAGACTGGTTTGAAGCCGCTGGTCGCGACTGCCAGCGACAACGACACACAAGCCGCTTTGGCCCTCATTGAAGACAATGGTCGGATCGCTACCTTGCGCAATTGGTACAGCTTTGCGTTCCGCCCGCTCGTCCCGGATGGCGAGCGAGGCGACCGAATGCTGGTTCAAATCGCTAGAGAACTTCGCACGCGCAGCCACCGCGTAACCCTTGAACCAATCCCCGAGGAAGATGGGTCAGCTACCCGCCTCGCCAACGCTTTTCGCACGGCGGGTTGGCGTGTCGAAGTCACACGCTGCGACACCAATCACTATCTTGATGTCGATGGCCGAAGCTTTGCAGACTATTGGGCGTCGCGCCCCGGCCCCTTGCGCACAACACTAAAGCGCAAAGCCAAGAAGGTCGAAACGCGCATCCTATCCTCCTTCGATGCCGGGGCTTGGGGGCATTACGAGCGAATCTATGACGCAAGCTGGAAACCCGAAGAAGGTAAACCTGCCATGCTGCGCAAGTTCGCAGAGCAAGAGGGAGCTGCGGGTCGGTTGCGCCTTGGATTGGCAATGTTGGACAATGAACCCATCGCGGCGCAATTTTGGACTGTAGAGGGTAGCGTTGCCTACATTCACAAGCTGGCGCATCTCGAAGAGCACACAAAACTCTCTGCCGGGACAACACTAACCGCCGCATTGTTTGAGCATGCAATCGACCGCGATGCAGTGAAATCAATTGATTTTGGCACCGGTACGCAACCGTACAAATCTGATTGGATGGAGGAGACGCGTTATCGTTATAAGATCGACTGCCTCGATATGCGTCAACCGCGCGCATGGTTCGATCTTGCCCGTCTCGCCGTGCAACGCCTGCGCCATGATGATTGGCTCGACCTTGCACCCGGACCATTGCCTAGCTAAGGCCGCGCGCGAAAAAGATGTGCGAGGCGTCAACGCTATCTTGGCGGCCTTTTACAGGGATCCGATCACCATGAACAGCAATCCGGTCAGCCCCAGCGAAACCTCTAAGCCTTCTGGCCTAGCGATGAGCCGCGTTGCGATTGACCGCGAGCTAAAGGCGATCATCGCCGATGTGCTGGGCATTGATGCCGAGCAAGCCGACGCGCTGGACGACGATTCGGGTCTGTTCGGCCATTTGCCAGAGCTTGATTCGATGGCCATCGCTGGACTGCTCACCGAGATCGAAGATCGCCTCGACATTGTCATCGAAGACGATGACGTCGATGGCGAAATGCTTGAAACCTATGGCGGACTATTGGCTTTCACCGAATCCAAGATCATCGAACGCTAAAGCCGATCAGTGATCCTGTGAGCATTGGAACTGGAACTTGGGACGCTCCCTTAGGGCAAGATCAAATTTCTAAAGAGCTGTGCGTGCATTTTGACCAAGCCCGCGAAAACCGCGTGCTCGTCCTGCCTGCTTGGTTTGATGAAGCGAACAAGCTGCGTCGCTTTACAATTGAGACTATGCGGCTTCTCGATGCAGCCGGGATCGACACTGTCTTGCCCGACTTGCCCGGCTGCAATGAGAGTGTCGATCCCCTCGGCGAGCAGACAATCACATCATGGCGCGATGCTGTCGAAGCCGCTCAAGCAAAATTTACCCCAACCCATGTCCTGTCGATCCGCGCTGGCGCACTGATAGCGCCCGATGGACTTCCTGGATGGCGCTACGCTCCGCAAACAGGAGCGAAGTTGCTACGAGCGATGATGCGAGCAAGGATTGTGGCTGCGCGCGAAGCAGGCCGCGCTGAGACCACCGAAGGATTGTTTGAACAGGCGCGCGCCAAAGGCTTGACCTTAGCTGGATGGCCGTTTGGTGCAGCCATGATCGCAGAATTGGAAGACGCTGAACCGCTCCCATCAGCATCGCAGCGCGACATTGCCGCGACTGAATTGGGCGGTGCAGGTCTTTGGCTTCGCGCAGAACCCGATGAGGATGCGGATCAGTCCCAAGCTCTCACTCAAATCATCACAGCAGATGTGGGCACCGACGAATGACCCGTTTGCCGCTTACTTTTGGCTGTGGGAGCCTAACCCTGGCGGGCACGCTCGACACCGCGCCTGCGGAAACCGGCTTATTGATCGTAAGCGGCGGAAATGAAATCCGCTCCGGCGCGTTCTCGGGGCAATCGTTATTGGCAGCCCGAATAGCCAAAGCGGGCTTTCCCGTCATGCGCTTTGACCGGCGCGGAGTGGGCGACAGCGAAGGCGAAAATCGCGGCTTTCGCGCCAGCACAGGCGATATTTCAGCCGCCCGGGAAGCCTTCAAAGCGATGGCACCGCAGATTGAGCGGGTTGTGGCATTCGGCAATTGCGATGCAGCGTCCGCTTTGATGCTAGCAAAGGGGGCGGCTTGCGATGGACTTGTCCTGTCCAACCCTTGGACGATCGAAGAAGATGATACAGGCGAAGAAAGCGAAGCAGCGCCACCCCAAGCAATTCGTGCGCGCTATGCTGAAAAGCTCAAAAATCCCGCAGAGATCGGGCGTTTGTTAAGCGGCGGGGTCAATCTGCGCAAACTTGCCGAAGGGTTGATGCGTTCCTTTCGCTCCGCCCCGCCACCGACAAGCCTTGCCGAAGATATGAACGCAGGTTTGGCAACCTTCCAAGGGTCAGTGCGCATACTGCTGGCAGAACGCGACCGGACCGCGCAGATGTTTGACAGCCATTGGGATCCGAAAGACGCCCGCGTTTCCCGCTGCGCAGGCGCTGATCATGCGTTTTCGACCGACGAGCACCAGAAATGGCTGACAGACCAATTGTTGGCTGCTCTGCGCCGATGACATCTTAGTCGTCACGAACGAACAGGCTTGTCAGCTCAACATGGGTTGACCACCGAAATTGACCCACAGGGCGCAATTTCTTCAAGGTATATCCGCCTTCGATCAATGTCGCGGCATCACGGGCCCAGCTCGATGGATTACAGCTCATATAGACCACTCGCTTGCATTCGCTGTTAGCAAGTTGGGCAATCTGCATTTTGGCCCCGGCACGCGGAGGATCAAGCAGCACGCCGTCAAACCGGTTCAATTCGTCGACCTGCAAGGGATTGCGGAACAGATCGCGATGGATGGGGAAAACCGTTCCACCAGCGCTCGCAACGACTGATTTCGAGGCAAGGTGCGCGGCTTGGTCGGCTTCAGCAGCGAGAACCTTGCGTCCTTCCCTTAGTCCGAAAGCAAAGGTGCCCAAGCCAGCGAACAGATCCGCGACCATCCGCGTGTCTTCAAGCCATTCGCGAGCATCAGCGATCATGCGGCCCTCAGCATCGTGCGTGGCTTGCAGGAACGCTCCGGGCGGCATCGGCACTGGCACGCCCGAAAGCGAAACCGTTGCGGGCTCAGGCTCCCACTGTGTCTCTGCACCGAAACCTTGATCGACGGTCAGCCGGGCAAGACCATGTTCGCGCGCAAAGTCCACCACCGCCTCAATCGCGGGAAGCCCCTCCAGCGCGAAGTTACTAAGGCTAAGATCAATCCCCTGGTCGCATACCGCAAGCTGGGCATCGACGACGCCTTTCGGGCCATGCTGCGCGATCAGCGCGCGCAACGGGTCAATCTGTTCGGCAATTTCAGGAGCGATCACCGGACACTCTGCCAAATCGACGATCCGGTGTGCGCCGCCCTCACGAAACCCCAACACCGCGCCTTTGGCGGTCCGCAGTCCATGCAATGTCGCTCTCCGGCGCGATTGCAGCGGAGAGAGGTGGACAGGAAGAACCTCGCTGGCCTCCACACCCTGCCCTGACGCTGCATTGACCACTCGGCCTTGAACAAACTCCACCAACGCCGGATCATCAGCATGTTGAAGCTGACACCCACCACAGCGACCAAAGTGCTGGCACGCCGGCTCTCTATGATGTTTACCGCGCTTGGTAACAGCTCCACCTTCGACCGTATCGCCAGGTAAAGCGCCCGCGACATGCTCGCCGTCACCTGTCACCCCATCGCCCTTGGCGGCGATGCGGGTGATCTTATTCAGGGGCATCGCGCAAGGCTGCGTGGGGTACGCGGTATCGATCATCCGCTATCGAAAACTCTGCAAAGGTCCCGTCTTGCGAGATGATTTCAAGCTCATCCGCGCCATCGACCGCTCCAAATTCGCCAGCTTCCGGATCAAAGCGCAGACGACGAAAACCGCCATCAGGCGAGTGGATCAAATAGACCCCTTCTCCTTCATCACGCGCACGCTCCAACGTGCAAACAGCCGCGAAATCCGAACCCGCGCCAATCGCGCATTCAATTTCAGAACCCTCAGGCTCAACACTTACGACTTTGCAAGCTGCAAGCAGCCCTGATGCAATGACGAGACTAGATATCCGCAAATACATGAGTTTCTGCCTTCGCTCCCGGATGGGTCAGCGCGCCCTGATGCGCGGGACCAACCGTTTGCGAATAGCGCCACAAGGCGCCTGACTGATAGTCATTTGTGCGCGGTGTCCAATTCTTGGCCCGTTCTGCGAGAAGTGTTTCATCGACTTCCAAGTCAATCGTGCCCGCTACTGCGTCAATGCTGATGATGTCGCCATCTTCGACCAAGGCGATTGGGCCGCATTCCGCCGCTTCGGGGCCGACATGACCGATGCAGAAACCGCGTGTTGCGCCAGAGAAACGGCCATCGGTGATGAGCGCAACTTTCTCCCCCATCCCTTGTCCATAAAGAGCGGCAGTGGTCGCAAGCATTTCGCGCATACCGGGACCGCCTTTGGGCCCTTCATACCGGATTACGATCACGCTGCCCTCGGCAATGTCGCGCGCCTCAACGGCAGCAAAGGTGTCTTCCTCGCATTCGAAAACCCGCGCCGGGCCAGTGAATTGCAGGCGTTCCATCCCGGCGACCTTAACGATCGCACCGTTGGGCGCGAGCGATCCTTTCAGGCCAACCACCCCGCCCGTGGGCGTGATGGGCGTCTTGACGTCATAAAAGACCTTTTGGTCGGGGTTCCAGGTGATCTCTTCAAGGTTCTCGCCGATTGTCTTGCCGCTCACGGTCATGGGTTCAGGATCGAGGAAACCGCCATCAAGCAGCGTCTTCATCGCCATATAGACGCCGCCCGCCTCGTGCATGTCCTTGGCCACGTATCTCCCGCCCGGCTTAAGATCGGCGATGTAAGGCGTAGATTTGAATATTTCGGCGACGTCGAACAGATCGAAATCAATTCCGCATTCGCTCGCCATGGCGGGCAAGTGAAGCGCCGCATTTGTCGAACCACCCGTTGCGGCAACAACTCGCGCCGCGTTCTCAAACGCAGCCTTGGTGCAGATGTCACGCGGGCGCAGATTGAGCTTCAAAAGCTCCATCACTTGCGCCCCAGCAGCACGCGCAATCTCCTCACGTGAAGTGTAAGGTGCAGGTGACATATTGCTGTTTGGAAGCGATAATCCAATCGCCTCACCCACGCACGCCATGGTGTTAGCGGTGAATTGACCCCCGCATGCGCCATGTCCGGGGCAAGCCACTTTTTCGAGCGCAATGAGCTCCTGCAAAGGACAGTTCCCGGCGGCATGTTGCCCCACCGCCTCGAAGACATCGACGACCGTTACATCTTTTCCTTTGTGCGTTCCGGGAAGGATCGAGCCGCCATAGACGAAAATGCTTGGCACATTGAGCCGCAGCATTGCCATCATCATGCCCGGCAAGCTCTTGTCACAACCCGCAAATCCAACGAGCGCGTCATAGCAATGGCCGCGCACGGATAGCTCAACAGAATCCGCAATCACTTCGCGGCTCACCAAAGAGCTTTTCATGCCCTGATGGCCCATCGCGATGCCATCGGTTACGGTGATGGTGTTGAAACGTCGAGGAGTGCCGCCACCTGCGATAACGCCCTCGCGACAAATATCGGCCTGCGGATCAAGTGTGGTGTTGCAAGGCGCGCTGTCATTGCCCGCGCTTGCCACAGCGACGAAAGGACGCGCGATCTCTTCTTCGCTCATCCCCATGGCATAGTAG
>CAZOLE010000067.1:0-8505 GCA_964580445.1 uncultured Porphyrobacter sp. | reverse complement strand
TCCTGCAAGGGCGTGGGCGCGGCGATCTTGTGGTTGAAATCAAGGTCGAAACACCAACAAAACTCAACCGCAAACAACGTGAAATTCTCGAAGAGTTTCGCGAGACTGAAACCGGGGAAGAATGCCCTGAAAGCCGCAGCTTCTTTTCCAAGTTGAAAGACACGTTCGGCGCTTGAATTTGCGCACATTAAGCACACTCGACACTTGCATTAGATCGGCTTAAGTCTCCGCACATAGAGGAGATTTCACCATGAAACGCATTGCCGCGATTGCGCTCGCCTTGACAGTTCCCGTTCTCGCTAGCCCGGCCATAGGGCAAAACAGCCTTGCCGATGTCGAAATCCGGACCGAGCAAATCGCTCCGGGTGTGGCGGTATTGTTCGGGCGCGGCGGAAACATTGCGGTTGGATATGGCGATGATGCGACGGTGATGATCGATGATCAATTCGCACTGCTTTCTGAAAAGATCGAAACTGCAGTAACTGCCTTAGGGGCAACGCCAGTAAAGTACGTTGTGAACACGCATTGGCATGGCGATCACACTGGCGGTAACGAGAATTTTGGCAAAGCGGGTGCGACAATCTTCGCACATGACAATGTCCGTGTCCGGATGGCGACCCCGCAACAACGCGGTGAACGCGTCATTGGTCCTTCGCCTGACGCGGCGTTACCCGTAGTGACTTACGCTCAAGGGTTAAAGTTTCACCTGAACGGGGATACGATCAAACTGAGATACCTCGGCGGTGGCCACACCGATGGCGACAGCGTGGTGTTCTGGGAGGAAAAGAACATCGTCCATATGGGCGATCTTTATTTCAACATCCCCGGCTATCCGTTCATTGATGCCAATTCCGGCGGAAACGTCTTTAATGCTATGCGTTCGCTCGATCTGGTGATCGCTATGGTCGACGACGAGACGAAAGTGATCCCCGGCCATGGTGAAATGTCTAACAAGGCTGAGCTTGTTGCTTACCGCGCGATGATCGGTGAAGCGGTAAGCAGGGTGTCTGCCTTGCATGCAGAAGGGGTGAGCCTTGATGATGCGTTGGCACGCGAACCTCTGAAAGGGATTGATCGAGGAGAAGGTGGCTTTATCGACGCCAAAGCCTTCACCCGCGCGATCTGGGCGAGCATTGGCTGATCAGTCTTTAGTTAAAGCGCGTGTCAATCTCACTTCGGATTGACGAGATTAGACCTTCTTTACAACGGCCTGCATCAGTTTCCTCATCTAACACAGCGAGGAATGCTGACCGTTTGGCGTGCCTGATATCATTCGGGTCGACGCCGCTTTCGACGGTTGAAGTGAGGAAGTCGATCATGCGTTCTGCGCCGTGCAACCGGCCCCACAGATAATCATTTTCGCGGTAAGCGCGGCTAAAGAATGCCCCAAAGCTGTAGAATTCAATTCCTTTCAGACAAGCGCGTGTCCCGCCTTCGCGGATAGAGCGAGCATCCTCGGGAGAAATGCGGTCAACTTTGACTGGGTTGAACTCACCTAAGCCGTCGCTTTGAAGCAACGGCAATGTCGCGACATCGAAGAATGGAAAGCCCAAATAGGTCAACAGCATGCGCCGCTTCAGATTGTCGGGCATGTCGCTCAACGCGCTTGAGAACATTTCCTCTGCTTTGAGGTCGGTTTCCGGCAGCAGCCGCTTAGATCCCAGGTAATCGAGCACAGCGCCCGGGTTGCTTAGAGCACGGCTCGCAATTGGCTTGAATGCGTCACCAAGCAATGCTGCATCATCTGCGGCGAAGTAGACCGCGAGAATGTCGTAAATTTTGCCTCGCGCAATATCGAGCGCGTCATCGGAAATTTCTGGATCAACCTCCCAGTCACGCGAAAGGCGCCGCGCCAGCAACTGCAATCTTCGGATGCGAAAACCAATATCGTGAGTGCGAAAGAAAGCGATAGCTGCGTCATTTGCCCCGCCGCGATCTGCTCCTAACGCATCGAGCCCCCGCACTCTTAACTCCAAGCGCAAAGCTTGTTCAATTAGGCCACTGGCATCAGAGTGCACCTCCACCGAGGCATTGCAGGTGACTGCCGCTAGCCGTTCGACGATACCGTTGAGCTTCGTCTGAGCGTAGGAGTGGAAGGCAAAACCCGCGCGCTCCGCGGCGGCTTGCTGTGCCTTAGCCCGCCATTTCCCGAGCCTGCGCGGGGTGGGATTGTTCAAGAACAGCGTTCGACCAAACAGCTTTTGAACTGCGCGGTCAATTTCGGGCCGCATACCTTTGACGATCTGCTGCAAGCGTTCTGCATCGCGCGATTGCTGTTCAATGCGCTCAAGGTTGTCGCGAATGGGCTGTTCACGCGGGATCGTCGAGAGTGAACCAAAGATTGCCCCAAAGAAGCTAACCGGGCGTTCAGCGGCGTCAGCAATCGCATTGGAGCGGTCCGGGCGAGGGTCGATATACACAAACCGGCGGTCCACTTCGCGCTGTGCCGGACGCCCATTGAGCGCGCGCAGAGCCGCTCCGAACGGTGCGTTTACCAGCACCGCGCCATCAATCATTGCGACCTGATCGAGTGTTCCATCGCGCGCATGGACTGTCATGACCCGCTCAAGAAAGCTTCCGCGGGTAACCCAGTCGCGGCCCTCATTCTTAGCGAGTTGGTCAATTTCTGATAGCTCAAGTGGAGGAAAGGCTCCGGGGAAACTAGCGGTTGCGCGCGCCGCCAGAACCAATTCGACGGGATCCCCCATTGTGCCTTTGCCGTTGTCGCCAATGACATCGGAAAAGGAGATCGGCATGCGATGCTCGCTTTCCTGCACAATCGGCGGAGAATTGAGACGCAGCATTTCAATGTGACCGCGAAAATCGGTCGCCGTTACAAACAGGTCAAGCGGATGACCATCAGGAAGAAGGGAGGGACCACTATCCTCCTGTGCCATGCTGGTCAGCGCTTCATAGAGCATCGCCGAAAAGCGCGTGCCGGAAAATGGCGGGCTAAACCAACGTCCGCGCACTAGTTCCGAAACCTTGCGTCGCACTTCCGCTCGGGTCTCTGGAGAGACGCTTTCGCTCACCACATTACCGGGTCGATTAAGGAACCAGTTGGCAATTGGCTGGGCCCAAAACTTCGCGAACCTCCAGCCCGGCCTTGCTTCAGGATCGGTGAGTTGGCTGACATCGGCGTTCTTAAGCCAAAGGTCGGTGAGCGGCTCTAGTGAATGGCCGGAATGCAGTGCTTGTGCGAGAAACACCGCATTAATCCCGCCTGCGCTTGCCCCCGTCAGGATGTCCGGCAGCACTCTAAGCCTTAGCTTGTGCTTCTCTTCAATATTGGCAATCGTCTCTTGATAGACTTTGGCAACCCCGGTCAAAGGCTCGGGCTTTGGGGCGTGATAGGCCTGACTGGCGCGCGCCAAATGCCACAGCTCCTTGGTCACACCGTGCATGTATACGGCGAGGCTCACCCCGCCATAGCAAACCAGCGCAATCCTGAGTTCTTTTTGACGCATTAAAGCACCATAGTGGGTAAGCGGTGTTAGATGCAATTGCGTTCTGTATCTGTTCTCGTTAGAGGCTGGGGATATGGCAAAAGCAAAAAAGAAATTTGTGTGTCAGTCATGCGGTGCAGTTTCGACCAGATGGCAGGGTCAATGCGCAGACTGCAAAGAGTGGAACACAATTGTTGAAGACGCTCCAGCAACGGTGTTTTCGCAAAAGCACGATCTATCGAGCGGCGGGCGAGGAATTGAATTCGTCCCTCTCAACAAGCCAACCGAATTGCCAGTGCGTAAATCAACTGGACTTGCGGAGTTTGATAGGGCGTTGGGAGGTGGGCTTGTTCCTGGTTCTGCGGTTTTGATGGGAGGTGATCCCGGAATTGGGAAGTCTACTCTTTTGCTTCAAACAGCCGCGACAATCGCGCGGGGGGGCAATGATGTCGTCTATGTCAGCGGGGAAGAAGCGGCTGGCCAAGTCCGTTTGCGCGCTGCGCGTTTGGGGATCGTGGATGCGCCCATCAGGCTCGCATCAGAAACATCAGTTCGCGATATTCTGACGACGTTGGGTCAGGGCGAACCTCCCGCATTGTTAGTGATCGACTCGATCCAGACTATGCATTCTGACACGATTGAAGGAGCGCCAGGTACCGTCAGCCAAGTGCGCGGTTGCGCCTTGGAGCTTATCCGCTTTGCTAAACAACATGGAACCGCCCTGATGCTGGTTGGGCATGTCACCAAGGACGGCAATATCGCTGGTCCACGTGTGCTGGAGCATATGGTCGATGTTGTGATGAGCTTTGAGGGCGATCGCAGCCATCAATACCGGATCCTGCGCGCGATCAAGAATCGGTTTGGGGCTGTCGATGAGATTGGCGTGTTCGCGATGGCGACTGAGGGCTTGGAGGAGGTTTCCAACCCGTCCATGCTGTTTTTGTCGGGCCGGGATCAACCGCTTGCGGGCAGCGCTGTCTTTCCAGCTTTGGAAGGCACGCGTCCGGTACTAGTTGAAATTCAGGCGCTAATTGTGAGGCTGCAATCGGGCGCAACCCCACGGCGAGCGGTTGTGGGCTGGGACAATGGGCGGCTTGCAATGCTGTTGGCGGTGCTCGAATCGCGGTGCGGTCTCAACTTCAGCTCAGCCGAGGTCTATCTCAACATTGCAGGCGGTTATCGATTAAGCGATCCCGCCGCAGACCTTGCTGTTGCTGCAGCGTTGATGTCCGCTTTGGCTGATCGTGCATTGCCAGATAAGTCCATTTTCTTCGGCGAAGTTTCCCTGGCCGGTGAAGTTCGCAACGTTGCTCACGGCGATATCCGCTTGAAAGAGGCGGCAAAACTGGGCTTTGCTAGTGGCTATGGCCCGACAGATACCAAAGTGGGCGCTGCTTCAATCGACTATCGCGGCGTTGGACAACTTTCAAACCTCGTTGACCGAGTGATGGGCACCGCATAATTGTAATCGCGGTATGACCGGTTTTGATCTGATCGTTTTGATAATTGTGGGCGTTGCCGCAGTTGGTGGGTTCATGCGCGGTTTGGTGCAGGAGGTCTTGTCGCTTGCCTCTTGGATACTCGCGGCGTTTGCGATCTACTATTTGCACATTCCACTGACATCTGCCTTGCGCGAATTGTACGATGCAGAGCCGGCCACATCGATCCTTGCGTTCGCGCTGCTATTGTTGATCCCCTATGCCGCGATGAAGCTGATCGCAGGCAATGTAGGAGAGGCATCGCGCGCTTCGGTTCTCGGCCCGATTGACCGAGTGCTTGGGTTTGGATTTGGTGCGGTCAAAGGTTCACTCATAGTGGTCTTTGCATTCTCGTTGTTGGTTCTCGGTTTTGATTCGATTTGGGGATATAAAGGGCGTCCGGGATGGATCGTAAACGCGCGCACTTATCCGATTGCAGATGCGTCCTCACGTCAATTGGTAACGTTGATCGCTCAAAGTCGAGCAGCCTTGCGGGAACGGGCTGAATCCGGAGAAGAAGCGAGCGAAACCAATGTTGAGGACGCAGGTTCGCAATGAGCGATCCGGGCGCGGCGCCTTCAACAAAGCTCTACACCCCACGTCTTCTTGCGTTGTCCGCAAGTTTAGCCGCTTTTCCATTGGATGATAGGTTCACCTACACCGCTGAGGCCCATTCCCGGACCTGCGGGAGCACAATCAAACTTGGTCTTGATCTTGATGGCTGTGGTCTGGTCGAACGTATTGGGATGCAAGTCACCGCCTGCGCAGTTGGACAAAGTTCAGCGGCAGTCTTGGCGCAGGGAATTGAGAGGGTGGATCAGGCAGGTCTGGAGGCGCATATCGCTGCGATTGTAGCTTGGCTCAGCCACAATGATGATCTGCCTGATTTTCCTCAGTTTGACGCGCTTGCTCCTGCGCAAGGACACAAAGGTCGGCACGAAGCGCTGTTACTACCGTGGAAGGCCGCGAAAGAGGCGCTTTCGCTAGGTGCGACAAGTCGCTAACGCGCGTAAATTCGCGAAAATAGACTGCAAGAGCGCGGCAAAGGGGATGGGAAACATGGCATCAAGCGGGACAGGGGCCACTACCGAAGCACAAGCTTTGGCGCAACGCGAGCCAAGCGCGAAAGAACTGCGATTGGTTGTTGGTGCATCAAGCGCGGGCACGATCTTTGAGTGGTATGATTTCTTTATCTACGGCACCCTCGCAACGCTATTGGGCCCGGTATTTTTCCCAGCAGGCAATGACACGCTCAGCTTGCTCTATATCTGGGCCACATTTGCCGTCGGTTTTGGTTTCCGTCCTGTTGGCGCGATCCTGTTTGGATATTTGGGCGACAAACTGGGACGCAAATACACCTTCATTGTCACCGTCACTTTGATGGGTATCGCCACCGCTGGTGTGGGATTTGTTCCCTCCGCCGAAACGATAGGCATCGCCGCGCCGATTATCATCATCCTGTTCCGGATATTGCAGGGACTGGCGTTGGGCGGTGAATATGGCGGAGCGGCAATTTACGTCGCCGAGCATTCTCCTCCAGAAAAGCGGGGTTACTATACTAGCTTCATACAGGCGAGTGTTGCCGGCGGCTTCGTCCTCTCGATTGCGGTTGTGCTTGCGTGCCGGGCATTGATCCCAGCTGAGGAATTTGCCGAATGGGGCTGGCGCGTACCATTCCTGCTTTCGATCATCCTACTGGCAATTTCGCTCTGGATGCGATTCAAACTGTCGGAGAGCCCAGTTTTCAAGGCGATGAAAGAGGCGGGCGAAACCGCCGGCAATCCCTTCATCGAGAGCTTCACATATCCCGGCAATAAGAAGCGCATTTTCGTTGCGCTGTTTGGCGTCGCCGCCGGACTGACAACGATCTGGTACACCGCCTTTTTCTATTCCCTGTCCTTCCTCAAAGGCCCGATGCGGATGGATGATGTGACAGCTGAAATCCTCATCGGAATCGGTGGCTTCATTTCGCTTGGCCTTTATATTCTGGTCGGCAAATGGTCTGATAAAGTTGGCCGCAAGAAGCCGATCATTTGGGGCAATATCGCAATACTCGCCTTGCTCTTCCCGGTTTTCTGGGGACTTGGATCGCTTGCAAATCCGGGCCTGCAACACGCTCAGGAAAGTGCGCCAGTAACAATCGCAGGTGCCGATTGCGACTATGATCCCTTCGCCGATGAGCAAGTGACCGATTGCGGACGGCTTATGCAGGACTTAACAGGTATAGGCATCTCCTATTCAGTTACAGGTGGCGAAACGACTTCGCTCAGCGCCGGAACGACAACGATGGATATGTCGACATACGATTGGGCAGACTCGTCAACCCGCGCAACGCAGCTTGAAGAATTTCTGACAACTCAGGGCTACGATTTATCTGATGGGATCCCGAGCGGTGCGGCGATGATTGGGATCATCGCACTGCTCGTTGTCTTAGGCGCATTGTCTGCCGCAAATTACGGCTCTGTCGCGGCGCTCTTGACGGAAATGTTCCCGGCGAAGATCCGCTATTCCTCTATGTCGATCCCCTACCACTTCGGTGCAGGATACTTCGGCGGGTTCCTGCCATTTATTGCGCTGTTTATCGTAGCGAGTACCGGCGATCTCTACGCAGGCTTGTGGTATACGTGGGGCTTCATCTTGATCGCCACAGTGGTCGCCTGGTGGGGCCTTGCAGGTGGACCGCCCAAAGACTTCGAAGACGATGTCAGTTGACCTGCCTCCGCCAACGCTGAGGCTCAAGGTCGATACCGATGCTTTGGCACATAATTGGCAGGCACTTGATCGATTGTCTGGAGACGCAAAAGCGGGCGCTGCTGTCAAAGCAGATTGCTATGGCTTGGGCGTGGACACATGCGTCCCGGTCCTGCGTGATGCTGGATGCGTACAGTTCTTCGTAGCGCATTGGAGCGAAGTGGCATCTGTTTCCCGGCATGTTCCCGTAGAGCAGATTGCTGTCCTGCACGGTCCGCTGAACAGCACCGAAGCCGAATATGCTCGCTCATCAGGTGCGATTCCCGTCATCAATTCACTTTTCCAAGCCGAGCTTTGGCTCAAAAGCGGGGGAGGGCGCTGTCACCTGATGGTGGACACAGGCATTAATAGGCTCGGAGTCTCGATTGACGAGCTTGGTCATGCTGACAGTCTGGCGTTGGAAGTCGATATCTTGATGTCGCATTTGGCGAGTGCAGACGAAGAAAGCTCGCTCAACGACAAGCAATTGGCAGCATTTCGTGAAGCGAGCGGTAAAATTTCACACCAATCGCTAAGCCTTGCGAACAGCGCCGGGATTGCGCTTGGCTCCGACTATGCATTTGACCTGACACGGCCGGGCCTATCGCTTTACGGCGGCGTTCCGCGTTCGGAACTCGCGGCAGACATAACGCAGGTTGCTTTTCCCGAAGCAGCGGTGCTGCAAATCCGTGAACTCAAAGCAGGCGATAGCGTGGGCTACAACGCCACGTTCACAGCGACCGCGCCGATGCGCATTGGGACCGTTTCGCTGGGTTATGCCGATGGATTTCTACGCAGTTGGGCGGATAAGGGCGCGTTGCGGCACGGCAAAAATACGTTGCCACTTCTGG
>CAZOLE010000066.1:0-8539 GCA_964580445.1 uncultured Porphyrobacter sp. | reverse complement strand
ATACTCAGTGATCCAGATGATGATGCCGGTCAGCGCAAGGCCGATAAGCGAGCAATAGAATAGGCTTCTGCCTGTAAACTCAATGCCGCTTGGGCCAGCGCCCAGCACCGTGTTCATATCGCCCAAAGCGTACTGCGTAGCGACCCAGATCAGAGGGATGGCCAGAACAGCCGTCACGATGAAGCCTTTGTACATCGCGCCCATGACATTGGTGCCATTGCCCAGACGGACAAAGTAGGTGCCAATGATCGAGGTGACGATGCACGCCCCGCCGATCAGCAGCGGCAGAGCCATCATCGGAAGCAGCAGATCGCCCAGCGCTTCGGAGAACAGCAGTGCGGTCAGAACCATGGTTGCGCCAACGGTGACGACATAGGTTTCGAACAAGTCAGCCGCCATACCAGCGCAGTCGCCGACATTGTCGCCCACATTGTCGGCGATCGTCGCCGGGTTGCGGGGATCGTCTTCGGGAATGCTGGCTTCGACTTTGCCGACAAGGTCAGCGCCGACGTCAGCGGCCTTGGTGAAGATACCGCCGCCCAAGCGTGCGAAGATCGAAATCAGCGAAGCACCGAATGCGAGACCGACAAGGCCGAAAATGACTTTGTCGTCGTTCGGAGCAAGGCCCATGGGCACGACGAGAAAATAGAAAAAGACTGCAATGGCCAGCAGCGCAAGACCCGCCACCAGCATGCCGGTGATAGCGCCCGCACGAAAGGCAATTGTCAGACCTTCTTGAAGGCCAACGCTCGCCGCTTGTGCGGTGCGTACGTTTGAGCGAACCGAGATGTTCATCCCGATATAGCCTGCCACGCCCGAAAGGACGGCGCCGATGACAAAACCCACGGCCGGTATCATACCCAGCGCGGCACCAACGATTATCGCGGCGACAACGCCAACGATGGCAATCGCGGTGTATTGGCGGTTGAGATAGGCTTGCGCACCCTCTTGGATCGCGCCTGCAATCTCTTGCATTTTTTCGTTGCCGGCACTTGCGCCGAGCACTTGGCGGCTGGTCACAAAGCCATACACGATGGCAAGCACACCAAGCCCAATGGATATAAGAATTAAGTCCACGAAGCATCCCCTCTCTGGAACTGTTTTTCTAGTTGCGTGGAGAATTGGCCTGCGCAAAAGGCAGCTTCCTTCTAGGCGCGAGGCTATAGGCACTCATCGGTATGTGACAAGACCCCATATGCATTCGAATGCGCTTTTCGCCAGAATTGCTAGGCTGAGGGCAACTTATCGGTGTTGGTAGCCGAGATTGTCGACTTCTAGTGGTTCGCCATCGAGCAATATCGACGCGACTGATCGGGCTACGACTTCTCCAATGCGAATGGCATGAATGGGAAGACTTGTGCAATCGGGAACGGTGAATAGCAGCTCATAATCATCGCCCCAACGCAGGCACTCATCGCGCCTAGTCGGATCCGCAACGGGGACGCTTTGGCTTTCAAGATTTAAGGTAACCCCGCTCGCTTCGGCCATGCGCCAAGCATCGAGCAGCAAACCATCAGAAATATCCATCATTGCGCTGACTAGAGGCGCGAGCTTTTGGCCTTCGGCAAGCAGTGGGAGAGGACGGTTGAAAGCCTTGGTGTGTTCGGCATCACCTTCAAAACCCAGCATCGCGCGCCCAACAGGCCCGGTGATGTAAAGGTTGTGCGTTTCGAGTGCGCCAGCGCGCGATGGCACAGGAGTGTGGGTCGCACGGCCCATTGCGGTAAGGCTGTGGGTTTGCCCTTCTTTAGCTGCAATGGTGTCACCGCCAAGCAGCGGAACGTTATATTTTGAAAGGATCGCGGCAAGGCCCTCTAGAAACCGCTCGCTGCCCTCATCCAAGCTGTGATTGAGGAGCAATCCAACCGGTTCAGCGCCTTTGGCGGCAAGGTCCGAAAGGTTGGTCGCGACGAGCTTCCATGCGATATCAAAAGGGTCTGCATTCGGCTTCCAATGCGTGCCCGCGGCCATTGAATCCGTGGTGATTATGAGCGTTTCACCACCAATTTCGAGCACGGCGCAATCATCTTCCAGCCCGCGCGCACCGGAGTGGAGTGGAAGCTTGCGCAACGCTGCGATGAATTCTGATTCAAGCATGCTTTATGATTTGCGCAGGCACATCCGCGCCCGCGATTTCCTCGCGGCTTGCGCACAAATCCGCACCGCTAAGGGCGGACGGTTGTCCTTGCGGTGCTGCGCACCGATCAAGGGGCGCCCCACCAACTCAATCCCTAACGTCCTTTGCCACCGCATCCAGAATGCCGTTCGCAAACTTGGCTTCGCGGTCATCAAAGAATGCCTTGGCGACATCGACATATTCGCTGATCGCGGTAGCTGTCGGCACATCGGTCCGCGCGATCAACTCATAACCGCCCGCGCGCAACACTTGGAGCATCGTCTTGTCGAGCCGCTTAAGCGTCCAGCCATCGGAGAGTTTGCCAGCAATATTCGCATCAATCTCATCGCGCCGTGCATCCACGCCGCGCACCAGATCGTCGAAAAACTCAATCTCCGCATCAGCGAACGTTTCGCCATCATAGTCAGCGTCATCAACCTCGCGGCCAAGCCGGTGCTGATGAAATTCATCCAGCAATTTGGATAGCGCAGTCCCCTCCATTTGCATTTGGTAGAGCGCTTGGACGGCGGCGAGCCGCGCAGCAGAGCGAGCTTGAGATCGGGCAGGCGTGTTCATTTGATCCGCAATTCCACTGATTTGGCATGGGCAGGAAGCCCTTCGGCATGGGCGAGCGTCGCCGCCGCTGGTCCGACAGCCTTAAAGGAGGTTTCGTCCAGCCCAAGAAAGCTAGTGCGCTTCATAAAGTCTAGCACCGAAAGACCACTGGAAAAGCGTGCGCGCCGTCCGGTTGGCAGGACATGGTTTGGTCCTGCGACATAATCACCCACGGCCTCTGGGGTCATGCGGCCAAGGAAGACGCTGCCTGCATGGCGAATTTCGCGCATCATGGTTTCAGGCTCTTCAGTGGCCAGTTCGACATGCTCAGCGGCCAGACGGTTGGCCAGCTCTGGCGCTTCGCCCGCGAGATCGTCAACGAGGATGATCGCTCCGTTCGCATCCCAGCTTGCCTTGGCGGTCTTGCGCGTTTCCAACATGCTCAATTGCACATCAATGCAATCCTCAACCATGGCGGCAAAGCCTGGATCATCGGTGATTAGGATCGATTGCGAGGTTGGATCATGCTCAGCCTGACTGAGCAAATCTGCCGCAATCCAATCGGGGTCATTCTTGCCATCTGCGATGACCAAGATCTCGCTTGGCCCTGCGATCATATCAATGCCAACCACGCCATAGAGCTGGCGCTTAGCTTCGGCGACATAAGCATTGCCGGGGCCGGTGATGACATCGACGGCTTTGATCCGCTCAGTGCCATAGGCGAGCGCACCAACCGCTTGCGCTCCGCCGACCCGCCAAATCTCGTCCACGCCAGCAATGTGCGCAGCGGCAAGGACCAGTGGGTTCGACTTGCCTTTGGGCGTCGGCGTGACCACCACAACCCGCTCAACTCCGGCGACGCGCGCAGGAATGGCGTTCATTAGCAGCGATGACGGGTAAGCGGCGCGGCCACCGGGAACATAGAGACCCGCGGCATCTACAGCGCGCCAGATTGCGCCAAGTCGCACGCCAGCCTCGTCGGTGAAATCTCGATCCTTGGGCAATTGAGCTTCGTGATAAGTGCGGATTCGTGTTGCCGCGAGTTCGAGCGCGTCGCGTACCTCTGCGTCAATTTGCTCGTAAGATTCGGCGCAGCGTTCCGGTGTTACCACCCAATCGCTGTCATCAACCAATGCATAGCCATCAAAACGCTGCGTGAATTCGAGCAGCGCCTTGTCTCCGCCGGCCTTAACCGAAGACAGAATGCTGGTCACAGCGCCTGTGACATCGCGATCAGCTTCGCGGCGGGCATTAACGAGCCGCTCAAAGCGCGGTGCGAAATCCGTGTCTTTGTTAGAAAGCTTCTGCATCAGGCGGCGTCCTGCTTCACACGGGCCACAGCGTCTTCGCGGAATGCGGCAACAAGATCGGCGACGCGCCGATCCGTCTTCAGCGCTGCCCGATTGACGATCAACCGCGCAGAGATATCGAGAATACGGTCGGTTTCTTCCAAACCGTTTTGTTGCAAGGTGCGGCCGGTGGAAACCAGATCAACAATTTGGCGCGCGAGGCCCAGCGATGGCGCTAACTCCATCGCACCGTTTAGCTTTACGCATTCGGCCTGCACGCCTTGGCTTTCAAAGTGCCGTCTCGTGAGGTTCGGATACTTGGTTGCAACGCGCACATGGCTTGCACCGCTTGCGATAGCGGGTTCATCCACCATCCGCGCAACCGATAGGCGGCAATGCCCAATGTCCAGATCGACCGGTGCATAAAGGTCAGCATAATCAAATTCTTCGATCACGTCTGAGCCAACGATGCCGACTTGTGCCGCGCCATGTGCTACAAAGGTTGCGACATCAAAAGCGCGCACCCGGATAATCCGCATATCCTTACGCGTGGTGGCAAAGGAAAGCGCGCGGTTGGCTTTGTCATGAAAGCCATCCTCAGGCTTTACGCCAGCGCGCGCCATAACTGGTAAAGCTTCGTCAAGAATGCGGCCTTTTGGCACCGCAAATGTCAGCGGAGCAGTTGGGTTCGAGTTTGGTTCACTTGTCATCGCGCGGCGGGACTTAGGGATACGCGCTCTAAAGGGCAATGCCAGCGCGCATAAGGAACATCGTATTTATGGCCGACGAAATCATGCTGATTGAGGAATTTGACGCTGCGATTGCTTGGCAGGCAGACCATGCTGAGGAGGCGGGCGCGCATTGCACCGGGCGAGTTGTGCGCGCGCTTTTAAAAGTTCGTGCGACGCCCACGCGACTCGGTCAAAAGATGCGCGAGTGGGAAGGGCTGACCCTGAAAGACGCGATGCCGCTGCGCGTCACGGGGGGTCTGCATCATTTGGCTTTGACCGGAGCGGATGCGCGATTGCTTCCTGTTTATGCGGGCGAGGTCACTGATCAGGATGCGGTGGATGCGATTGTTCTGGCCATGGTTGAGGATCACGATGCCGCGCTTGCCCCGTGGCTCGATGGGCCACCGCAAACCAATGAAGCGGGGCGTTCGGCAAGCCTAATGGCTGGGATATTATGGCTCGCGCAGCGAGTCGTGCCGCGTTTTGACCTGTTTGAGTTGGGCGCAAGCGCAGGCGTCAATACGATGCTAGATCGGTATTTCTATCGCTTGGGTGAGACCGAAGTGGGGCCGGAGAATTCGCCGATGTGGATCACCCCGAAATGGCCTGCTGAAACGTCTCCGCCAACGCCGCCCAAGGGCTTTAAATTACTCAAAGTGCGCGGGTGCGACGTAGCGCCAATTCGTTTGGCTGACCCGGCTAGCGCGCTGAAACTCAAAGCCTATGTTTGGCCCGACGCGCCTGCACGGCTGGAACGGATTGATGCGGCAATTGCTTTGGCAAGCGCCGCGCCGCCTGACCTGGTGCAAATGGATGCCGGTGATTTTGTTGCTGAGCAGTTGGCGCGGCCTCAGGCCGCAGGCACGACCAAAGCCATGATGCACTCAATCATGTGGCAATATATGCCGAAGCAGACCCAAGATGAGATCACCGCTGCGATCTTGAAGGCGGGGGCCAAGGCGACACCTGACAAGCCGCTCGCCTGGGTGTCACTCGAGACTGACCCGGCGACCTTCCGGCACGAACTGCATGTCCGATACTGGACCGGACAGCGGGGCGATGGAGAACGCAGATTGCTGGCCCACGCCCATCCGCATGGCGCTTGGGTGGAGTGGGTAGAGCGAGCCTAGCCCTCTAGGAATGCTTCCATCGCTGAATTGACGGCGTCCGGGGCTTCCCACGGGACAAAATGCCCGCAATCCGGCACTTGATGCACGGTCAGCGGATCGACGATATCCTCCAAACCATCAAGGTTCTCTGGCGGCAAAGCCAGATCATCCATCGCCCAGATTACCAACGTGGGGATCGTCAGGTTTGGCAATTGTGGCGCAGTGAATGTGCTCGGCACTTCGAACGGCGCGTCCATTAGTGGCACATCTATTGGGCTAGCGCGGTAGTAATTGAGCATCCCAAAGGCTGCATCGCGGTTTTGCCAATCGCGCAGCAATGCCTCGCGCTCATCAGGTTCCATCGCGCTGGGGCGGTCCCATTTGACCTCTTTCAACAACAACCCGGTTAGCCCGTGTTCCTTGACCAGCGCATCATTGGCCGGGTCGCGGAAGGCGCGGATATATTGGCTGGATTCTCGTTGTCCGGGATGGGTGTAGAGCAGCTTTTGAAACAAGAGCGGGTGCGGAGCATTGGCGATCACCGCGCGCTCAACCCGCATGTGTTGACCGCCCAAGGCTACGCCCCAAGCAATCGCGCCGCCCCAATCGTGGCCAACAATCGTAAAATTGGCGATGTTCAGCGCGTCTGCCAGCAGAAAGATGTCCCCGATAAGCTTGTCAGGAGTGTAGGCGTCCACCTCCAAAGGCTTGGAGGAGTTGCGATAGCCGCGTTGGTCCGGAGCAATGCAGCGAAACCGGTTTGAGAAATGTGCGATTTGATGCCGCCAAGTGCGGTGACTCTCAGGAAAGCCATGAAGGAAGATCAATGCGGGTGCATCAAGCGGCCCTTCATCGACCACGTCCAGATGCATTCCGTTCGCTAGCTCAACCCGCTTCTGCTCCAAAGCACCCATAGTCCTGACCTCTCCTGCCACCATCAATGTTAGTCATCGTGGCGGCTTTCTTCGCGAAACAAAAGCCCGGCGGTTTGCAAAGGGGTATTTGCGTCTTTGAATTGGCCGGGAGTCATATCGGCAAAGCGGCGAAATTCTTTGTTGAGATGCGAATCGTCTGAATATCGCAATTCAGCCAGCAATTGCTCGCTAGGGCTGCTGAACCCACGGATAGCCGCGGCCATGTCCAGAAACCGGCTACGACGCAGAACGCCTTTTGGGGTGAAGCCGAAATGGTATTTGACGCGCCGTTCCATTTGGCGGACGGACAAGCCAATTCGGTCAGCGGCCTCGTCAATTCGAATGGTGCTGTCTTGCCGAGAGAAGCGCTCAAAAATAGCCATTGCTTCATCGACTTCATAGGTGCCAACCTTATCCAACCTTTGGGTCAGAATACGCTCGACAATGGCGATCTTTTCTTCGTCAGTGTCTGCCTGTGCAAGCTCATCGTGAAGCTGATCCGCTAATGGGCCCCACAAATCGCGCAAGGGCAGCAACAGGTCAGCAAATTCTGAGTGTGACTGATCAAACAATGCCCGCCATCCTCCGGGACGAAATGCGATGCCGACATTGTCGAGACTTCCGGTTAGACGGACTCTAAAAGGCCGGCTATTCGCCCCAAAAAAACTCGAGTATCCCGCTTGTGAGAGTTCTTCGGGCGCATCGCCTCCTCGCCAATCGCCTTTGATCAAGACCCGCACAAACGCAGTTTCGGCCAGCAGAAAATCTTCAATTACGTGGTCGTCAGGCAACGGTGCCTGAAAGACGTAAAAATCGCGCACAAAAGGCGCAAGCGCCGCAGATGGCTTATATGTACGCGAAAACACTGCTTTTGTTCTTCTTTGGGACCCTAAATTAGGATTCCATGCGCTCCATATATCCACTTGCGACCATAGCGGCGCTTTGATCCATCAATACGTCCGGCGTGCGGCGCAACTCCCCCATTTGCTCTTCTGCACCGCGAGCAACAATAACCTCGCGCGCGCCATTGGCAATCGCGTTAAGCATAGTGTTTGCAGCTTCGGGGGCTGGGATGCCTTCGTCGATAACTTTGTCAGAGCGTCCGCGTTGACTGCCGTCACCAACAAATGCGTTACGCGCGACATCGGTTGCGACAGAGCCGGGATAGATCACGTGAACGTTGACGCCTGTTTGAGACAGCTCCGCGCGTAAGGCGTCGGCATACCCGGCGAGACCGAATTTCACCGCGCAATATGCAGTGCGCATCGGCACACCGACTTTGCCCGCAATGGATGAGATGAAAGCCAGCGCGCCCGAACCGCGCTCTGACATTGGGCCAATAAGCCCTTGCGAAAAGGCAATCTGTGCGGTCAGATCAATCTCAATAATATCGCGATAGACTTGCATGCCTGTCTTGAGCGCTCGGCTGCGTTGAGAGACACCGGCATTTGCAACAGCAAGATCAACGCCGCCTTTCCATGAGAGCGCTTGCTCGGTTGCATTGGCAAGCGCGGCTTCGTCGCGCACATCGAATGGGAGGATTAGCGTTTCGCCGCAATTCGCTGCGACCTCCGCTAGCCGCTCTTCATTTCGTCCGGACAAAACCAAATGCGCGCCGCGATTCGCTGCATCGCGCGCCAAGGCTGCGCCAATGCCTGAGGATGCGCCAGTGACCCAAACTACTTTGCCGGTGTATTCCATCTATTGCCCCATTGCCTTTTGAGAACTGCCGATAGCTGACCGTCTTTGGCTTATCGGGCAAGGGAATAAGTACATTGGACGATCAAGGCGCGCTTTGCGCGATCATGCTGGCAAGGGTATCGGG
>CAZOLE010000065.1:0-8604 GCA_964580445.1 uncultured Porphyrobacter sp. | reverse complement strand
TTCTATGATTCTAGCGGCCAACGTCGGACTGGAAAGTATGTAGGCGGTTTTCAAATAATTCCGGTTTAGATTCCTAAATCTCTACCTGACTCCCAAGCTCCACCACGCGGTTTGTCGGCAACTTAAAGAAGTCCATCGCGCTGGCGGAGTTGCGTAGGAGCCATGCAAATATCTTCTCGCGCCAAATCGGCATTCCTGGTTTTTCCGATGGCAGCAAAGTCTGCCGCGACAAGAAGAAGCTGGTGTGCATCATATCGAATGCGCCGCCGCACCGCTCCATATGCTTCAAGCCCTGAGGAACATCGGTTTCTTCCATAAAGCCGTAATGCAAGATCGCGCGATAGAACCCATCTCCCAGATCAACGAATTCGCATCGATTGTCCGGATCGGCATAGGGCACATCGCCAATATCGATCGTCAGGATCACCACCCGCTCATGCAGTACTTTGTTGTGCTTGATATTGTGCAGCAGTGCAGAGGGCACACCGGTGTTGGTGCTGGCCATAAAGATTGCGGTTCCCGGCACGCGCAGGGCCGAATTCTTGGCAGACTTCGCGAATATCTCGATCGGCAGCGCGTGCTCGCTCATATTGTCGCGCATCAGCTTGCGACCGCGCGCCCATGTGGTGAGCAGCAAGAAGGCGATAAAGCCGATCATCAACGGGAACCAGCCGCCATCGGGCACCTTGGTTAGGTTCGCCGCGAAATAAGCGCCATCGACGATCAGGAACAAAGCGACGACCGGCGCGGCATACCACCACTTCCATTTCCACACGCCGACAAACAGCACACCCATCAACAGCGTGTCGATCGTGACCGCTCCTGTCACGGCGATGCCATAGGCGCTCGCGAGGTTGGACGAGTTTTGGAACGTCAGGACGAGAATGATCACCGCAACCATCAAGGCCCAATTGACCACGGGGATATAAATCTGACCACCCTCGGTTTCCGATGTGTGGCGGATTTTGAGGCGGGGAATGTAGCCCATCTGGATAGCTTGATGCGTAATCGAGAACGCGCCGGAAATTACCGCTTGGCTCGCGATAAACGTCGCGACCGTTGCGAGCAGAACGAGCGGCAATCGCCACTCCTCACTCGCAAGGAAGAAGAACGGCGATTGGATCGCTTGAGCCGCCTGTTCGGCGGGCAGGCCAATGATCATGGCGCCTTGACCGAAATAATTGAGCAGCAGGCACGGCATGACAAAACCGAACCATGAAAGCCGCATCGGCCCGCGACCGAAATGCCCCATATCTGAATAGAGCGCTTCCGAGCCTGTAACCGCCAGAACCACTGAACCAAGCGCGAGGAAGGCAAGCCAACCATCAAGGATGAAGAAATTGACCGCGTGATAGGGGTTCAGCGCCCACAGGATCGCGGGCGATTGAATAATCTGCCAACTGCCTAGCGCAGCGATGACGGTGAAATAAACGATCATCACGGGCGCGAAAAGTGCGCCAACCTTCGCCGTTCCGCGCTTTTGAAGGACGAACAGAAAGACCAGCAACCCCAACGCAATGGGGATCACGTATCGTTGCAGGCCTTGATCGACGACCGTTAGCCCTTCGACGGCAGAAAGGACGGAGATCGCCGGGGTGATCATTGAGTCCCCGTAAAACAGGGAGGTCGCGAACACGCCAAGCAACACGGCAAGCCAGCCATATTTCGACTTTGAGATGCTGCGCGAAATCAGCGCCACGAGAGCGAGCGAACCGCCCTGCCCTTTGTTATCCGCGCGCATCAGGATGGTCACATATTGGATCGCCACGACAAGCGTCATCGACCAGAAAATCAAGCTGATCACGCCCAGCACATGCGCTTGATCGAGCGCGAGTGGATGAGGGCCGACAAAAGTCTCACGGAAGGCGTAAAGCGGGCTTGTGCCGATATCGCCAAAGACGATGCCGATTGCCCCAACCGCTAGCGCGCTTTTGGACGCGCTGTGTCCTTTACCTCCGGCGGGAGGCTGGTGTGCAGGCGCTGCTGTCTCGGTCATTCTATGCGGATTTCCCGGTCATACGGTACTGCCCCTATTTGCTGGCCCTATCCACTGGGCAAGCCAACAGCGATTCCTCGTGAGGCCGCGGCCCCTAGCACCATGGGTTGTCACCTGCAACATTGCGTAACGTGGTCGAAAGCTAGCGCTGCTGTAACATGGGCGCATTCGCGATCATTTCGTCCAATCGCTCGACCCTTATTTTGAAGTTGTCGCGCCACTCAGCATCCTCTGGCGCGCGCTCCAAGCGTGCGGCCCAAAGCTCACGCGCTTTGATCACTTCACCGCTTTGCAAATAGGCCGCGCCAAGAAACAGATCTGGGATAGGACTCTTGTCATCAAGTGCGCTTGCCCGGTCATACGCTTCTTTCGCAGCGGGCGTCACAAAACCTTGCGCATGACCGATCAAAGCATTGCCCAACGCAATCCACGCTTCGAGATGTTCGGGGTTTTCTCTCAGTCCTCTGCGCAAAGCGCCAGCCGCATCGCCAAACTTGCCGTTGCTAGCCAGAGCATCGGAGACGATCATGTATCTGGGCTTTGGCGCGGTCTGTTCGAACAATTCGTTGCGCAAATCCACCATCTGCTCGCCAGATTGCGGCGCACGGGTCACCTCTGGCTTGGGGCTAGACGGCTGCTCCGGCGAACCTTGCCAAGCGTAGCCGGCCAATCCGAAAACCAAAACGGCCGCGAATAGGGTCCATCCTTGTTTGGGAAGCTTCAACACGAAGGCAGCGAACACAAAGGCGATCAAAGCGGTGGCGATAACAGCAATCCATCCAGCCATTACGCGGCCTCGCTCTCGTCAGAGGTGGATCGCTTCATCCGGCGGACCACAACCATGCCAGCGATCAAAAGTAGAAGCACCGGAAAGACAAAGAGCGGCCAAGTCGAAGCGCTCACTTGGGGATCATAGCTGACATAATCGCCATAACGCTCAATCAGCCAGTCGCGCACTGCATCAGGGCTTTCGCCCGCAGCAATCCGGGTCCGAACTTGGTGGCGCATATCGCCCGCCATGGGCGCATCGCTGTCTGCGATGGATTGCGATTGGCAGGTTAGACAACGCAAGGTTTCCATCAGCTCTTGCGCAGCGGCTTCCTGTGACGGGTCTTCAAGCTGGGTATAGGCCATCGGCGCAGGGGGCAGTTTGTCTTGCGCGCCCAACGGCGCTGCCAATGCAAAAGCAGCGAGGAAGGCGATCCAGCGCGCGTGCATCATTTCGCCTGCTCCAATAACTTAAGTAGAATTGGCACATCGCTCTCGCGCACATCGCCGATATGCTGGTAACGGATCACCCCTTCGCTATCGACAACATAGGTTTCCGGCACACCTGAACCGCCAAAACCGAACAGAATCGTGGAATCCTCCGCTATCGCAACGCGTGAATAGGGATTTCCATACTGTTTGAGAAACGCGTCCGCATCCTCTGGTGTGTCGCGCAAAGCAATGCCGACAATGTCCGCGCCCTGCTCCTTTAGCGCTTCGAGATGCGGTGCCTCGGCTTTGCAGGGCAAGCACCAACTGCCCCAGAAATTGATTAGCTTCGGTCCGTCGCCGATCAAATCCCCGCGGGTGAGCGCGGGAATGCCGTCTCCAGCGGCTGGCAAATCAATATCAGGCAGCGGCTTTGCGACCATTTGCGACGGGATCGCCTCATCGCGGCCTTGGGTGAGCATGTAGCCGCCAAGCCCGAGGATGAAGAGGAAGAGCGCAAGGGGAATCCCATAGGCAAGCTTCATCATCCCGCTCCTTCGTTTTGTTGGTCGTAAAATTCGGCAAGGTCAGCGCGACGCGCATCGCCTTTGCGCTTGGCCGTCCTACGCCGCAGATCGCCGCGCACGCGGCCAATGATCGCGAGCACTCCGCCAAGCGCAATTAGCAATCCGCCATACCAGATGAACGTCACAAACGGTTTCCACCAGATCCGCAACTGCCAGCGCCCATCGCCGGCACTGTCACCGATGACAGCGTAAAGTTGACCATCCCAGCGCGTAAGCAATGCGCTTTCACTGGTGGCCTGAAACGGAGTCCAAAAATTGCGGGCCTGCGGTGTCAGAATAACGGGTTCTGCACCGTCTCTGCTTGCCGCAACACGCGCTTCCATAGCTGTCCAGTTGGGACCTGCAACTGGATCGACGCTTTCCAAAGTGATCTGCCAATCGCCAACCGTGGTCGACCCGCCCGGCGCGACCGCCGCGAGGCGCTCCTGTGTAAACGCGCTTTCGCTCGCCATGCCAAACAGTGAAACTGCAATGCCGAAATGGGCGATCACCATGCCCCAAACAGCGATAGGAACAAGGCGGAGATTTCGACCTTTCAACGGAAGGAATGCCGCAATCGCAAGCGCCGCTGCAATAGCTAGACCGATTATAGAGAGCGCTCCAGACACGCCCAAGAAAAACGCAAGCCCGACAACCGTAATCAAAACCGCCATTACGATGCTAACCATGCCGCTGATCCGTTCAGGTTTATCTGCTTTCCAGCGAAGCAGAGGACCAACCGCCATGACCAGCAGCATTGGGACCGCGAAGATCGCGCCAACTGGGTTGAAATAAGGCGGGCCGACCGAAACTCGCACATCGAACGCTTCGGTTAGCAGCGGGTAGAGCGTGCCCATCAAAACCACGGCTAGGATCGCCGTCAGCATCACATTGTTGAACACCAGTGCACCTTCACGGCTGGTGACAGAGAAGCGTTTACCCTCAGCGATACTGCCGGCACGCAAGGCGAATATCGCCAAGGCCCCACCCACATAGATGCCCAGCAAAACGAGAATAAAGGCGCCGCGCTCCGGATCGACAGCAAAGGCATGGACGCTGGTCAATACGCCTGAGCGGACCAGAAAAGTACCTAACATACTCATAGAGAACGCAAGAACGCCCAGCATGATAGTCCAGGTTCGCAAAGCATCGCGCGCGGCAAGAACGCTGACAGAATGCATTAAAGCGGTCGCCGCAAGCCAAGGCATCAAAGATGCGTTTTCTACCGGGTCCCAGAACCACCAGCCGCCCCAGCCCAGCTCATAATAAGCCCAATAACTGCCAGCCGTGATCCCCAATGTCAGAAACACCCAAGCGCCCAATACCCAAGGCCGAATGACCTTAGCAAATTCTGGCGTGACCTGGCGTGTTAACAAAGCGCCCATCGCTAGGCTGAATGCAACCGACAGGCCAACATAGCCGATGTAAAGCGTTGGCGGATGCACCGCCAAGCCAATGTCCTGCAATAGTGGGTTTAGCCCCACCCCTTCGGCCGCAGGCACTGGCAAGCGCTCAAACGGGTTCGAGCTGAGGATCAAGAAGGCATAAAAGCCCAGCGCCACAAAGCCCTGCACCGCCAACGCTGCCTGCATGGTGCGTTTGGGTAGGCGGTGCTCTGCAAAAGCGAGCAACCCGCCGGATAGCGCCAGCACCGCGACCCATAAGAGCATCGAGCCTTCATGGTTCCCCCAAGTCCCGGTGATCTTATAAAGGAACGGCTTCATCGAATGCGAATTGGTCGCGACCAATTTGATCGAAAGGTCGGTGATCGCAAAGGCCCAAAGCAGCATTGCGAAAGACAGAACCGCCAAACCCGCTTGCACGATAGCGGCAGGCCGCGCGAACAGTGCCAGCGGAGTTACCTCGCCCTCGCCGCTGCGCATGGACAATGCTCCGGCGACCATCTGTAATACTGCCAATGCCGCAGCGAGCCATAAGGCTACAAGGCCAATCTCCGCGATCATGCCCGTACCTTGCCTCTAATCCAGCCCGACAGTGCTATCGGCTACGCTGTCAGCTTGTTGGTGAGCTTCGAGCCCTTCCAGCTCTTTGGGAACGTAATTCTCATCATGCTTGGCGAGTAGATTGGTGGCGAGGAATGTACCGTCTCGTTGCAAGCTGCCCTCTGCGACCACGCCCGATCCTTCGACAAAAAGATCGGGCAGTATGCCGCTGTACTGCACTGAGACTGTGCTCGCTTCGTTGCCCGTTACGACAAAGGCAACAGTGATGCCGTCCGCTTGCGTTTCCAGCGATCCTGTCTGCACCATCCCGCCAAGGCGCACTGGCTGTCCCAAAGCAGGCGGGTCCTTGGCCATTTGTTCGGGCAAATAGAAATAGTTGGCCTGATTGCGCAGAGCCCATGTTGCGATCAAACCCGCTGCGATAATTGCAAGCAGTGCCAGCACGACCAGCACCATGCGTTGATGTTTGGGCTTAACTGCGCTCATTTGCGCTTCACCTCATCGCGGCGTTTCTCGGCCCGGCGCATGGTAGCCCAGCTCCACGCCAAAACCCCGGCCAATCCGCCAAGTCCAATCGCATAGGCGGCAATCACGAAGTCCCAATGGTCAAGCGCCTCGCGCATTACGCCTTCTCCAAAGTTGGCATTGCACCTGTTGCATCGTCATCAAGCGCACGGCGCCGCAATCGAGCCGCAACCTGTTGCTGCGCAATCAATGCCCGCATCCGCATCAGCACAATCGCACCGAACAACAGCGAAAATCCAACCACCGCGGCCAATAGCGGCCACAGAAAGACCGGATCAATCGCGCTTTTTCCGGCCGTTAGGCTTGGCGGTTGATGCAGCGAGTTCCACCACACTACCGAACGGTTGATGATCGGAATGTTGATCGCGCCAACAATCCCGAAGATTGCAGCGATTTTGACAGAACCGCCTTCACGCTCGCTTGCCTGCGCCAGCGCAATGTATCCAGCGTAAAGGAACAACAGCACCAACATGCTGGTAAGTCTTCCGTCCCACTCCCACCATGTGCCCCATGCGGGCCTTCCCCAGATCGATCCGGTCGCCAGACAAATTGCGGTGAAGACCATGCCCGGCAGGGCCATCGCTCGCGCAGCAACGCCAGCGAGTGGATGTTTCCATATGAGAACGGCCGCGCTCGATAATGCGATCCCGGCCCATCCGCCCATCCCCAACCACGCAGACGGCACATGGATGAAAATGATCCGAACGCTGTCGCCCATCAATCGATCCTGCGGGACCATTGTGAGGCCCCAAACGACTGCGCCAGTCGTCAATACAAGGCCCACCCAAAGGCACAGCGGCATCAGCCACTGAGCTAGCGCTAAAAAGCGTTTGGGGTTGGCGTAAATGTGCATTGATCTGGGCCGGCCTCGCTTACCGTCTAATAGTGCGCTTACGCCACCCGGCAAGAGCGCAAAGAATGCAAGTCCTATTGCCCGTGCAGAGCCGCGTTTGCGTTTAGCCTGTTAACCGGCCGATCCGCTTCTGCGCCATCCGGTCCGCAACAGTATCAGGTGGCGTTTGGGTGGATTGGCTTTCGTTCCAAATCTCCGCAAGCCGGTCAGGTATTTGCTCTATCAGCGCGTGGACCTCCTCCAGCCCACCGCTCTTGCCATCGCGCCGAATCAAATATTCGGTCGCAACCGAGATAATTCCGCCTGCATTGATCACGTAATCGGGCGCGAACAGGATATCGCGGTCGAACACTTTCTGTCCGTGTTGCGCCCTTGCAAGCTGATTGTTCGCGCCGCCCGCCACAATAGAGGTGTCGAGAGCAGGGATCGTGTCATCATCAAGGATCGCACCGAGCGCGTTTGGGCTCAAGACATCACAAGGGGTCGAGAGGATGTCGTTCGCATCTGCCGTTTTTGCACCCAGCTCTTGCGCTAATGCTTGCGCGCTCTCAGTTTTAACATCCGCCAGCGTTAGCTTTGCGCCGTCTTTGGCTAAGAGCCGCGCAACGCCTCCACCAACACTGCCAGTGCCTTGCACCGCGACATGGACACCTTGCATTGTGTCCTTGCCAAGCTTGTGCCGCACTGCCGCTTTGATGCCGAGATATATGCCAATCGCAGTGAATGGACCTGGGTCTCCGCCAGCCGAGTCAGCGCAAGAGGCTGGCAGGCCAGAGACATGCTGTGTGCGCTTAGAGACTGCCACCATATCGGCTTCGCTGATCCCGACATCTTCAGCGGTCACATAGCGTCCGTTCAGACCGTCAACCGCGTCACCAAAAGCTTCCAGAAGCTCTGGCGACTTCGTGCGCGCATCATCTGCGAGGATAACGGCCTTACCACCACCCATCGGCAAGCCAGCCATCGCATTTTTGTAACTCATCCCACGCGAAAGGCGCAGCGCATCGCGCAAGCCATCTTTTGGATCGGGATAATGCCAGAACCGCGTGCCGCCAGCACCTGGCCCAAGATGCGTTGAATGCAGCGCAATAATCGCCGTCAGACCGCTCGCCCGGTCGCGCACAAAATGCACGCATTCGTGATCATCAAAATCGGGTTCAGTCCAGAATGCGGTCATTTACGCGCCACCTTAGATCAGCATTATGCGCAGCGTCACTAAGGGCTGAAACTGGGAAAAATGGGGCGATCGAGGGGTCTCGAACCCCCGACCTCCGGTACCACAAACCGGCGCTCTAACCAACTGAGCTACGATCGCCATATCCGTCGCTGCTGGGTAGCAGCTCTATTTCAAAACGCACCGCGCTTGCCGCGGGCGTGATAAGCGCCTTTTGCGCGGCGTCAAGCCATGCATCGGGCGCGGCGAGCCTGTTGCATAATGCGCGTGACTTGGGAAGCGAAAACTGCGCTGCACGCCTTGATGCGCAAGATTATTTCAAGCTTGCC
>CAZOLE010000064.1:0-8680 GCA_964580445.1 uncultured Porphyrobacter sp. | reverse complement strand
GCTACGCATGATTCCCGGCAAACTCAATATGAGGCTTCCGCAATGACTTGGAATACCGCTTCGAACAAACCCTCCGGCAAAGATTTACGCAAAGTGGCGTTGGGTTGGATGGCGGGCGGCTTCGTGCTCACGCTGGCGGCTGCTGGCGGTATGGCGCTTCAGGCGCAAGCGATTGCCGGGCACAATTCCAACGCGCCAGTCAACACTGCAGCCGACCGGATGGAATTGCAGGACCGCGAGAAGCGCGTCATCCTCTCTGGCAATGTCGTTATTGATCAAGCCAATTTGCAGCTAAGATCAGCTCGGACCATAATCAATTACTCCGACGCGGGTGCTTTGAAGATCGACCGGCTCACTGCAACTGGGGGAGTAATTGTGTCGCGCGGCAATGAAAGGGCAAGCGGCGACACGGCGATCTATGATTTCAACCGCCGGATCATCACAATGGCAGGCAATGTACGGCTGCGGCGCGGTGGTGACACGTTGAACGGCGGACGGTTGGTGATTGATCTGCGCTCGGGCATTTCCAGTGTTGATGGTAGTTCAGGCGCAAGCAGTGCTGATCAAGACCCCAGAGACAGTGATGGTGCTCCCAACCGCGGCGGACGGGTCACCGGTAGCTTTGCAGTCCCGCAAAACCAGTAAGCAAGAACCTAGTGCGTCGGAGCTCAGTAAGCGTTGTCGTGGCGCAGCACACCAAGCGTTTGAAACACGATCAAGATATCGCCGTGCAACGACCAATTGGAAATATATTCCAAATCGGAATTCAACCGGTCCGTGAGGTCGCTTTCCTGTTCAGTAGCGCCCCGATGTCCGCGCACTTGCGCTAGTCCAGTCAGGCCGGGTTTAAGCGAATGGCGTTGCCAATACGCGCTTTCCACTTCCCAAAACAGCTTGCTGTTCGCGCGGCTGCCAATTGCGTGGGGGCGCGGGCCGACGAGCGCCATATCGCCCTTCAGCACGTTGACCAGCTGTGGCAGCTCATCAATGCTGGTGCGCCGAATGAAATCGCCGATCTTAGTGATGCGGTCATCATTTCGAGCGGTTGAGCGGGCACCATCCAGATCAAGCTTTTCGACGCGCATTGAACGGAATTTCAGCATATCGAAGAACTGATTTCCGCGACCCAAGCGCCGCTGTGTGAAGAAAACTGGCCCGCCATCTTCGAGCTTGATCAGAATCGCAATGACAATGAGCAGGGGCGCAAGAGCAATCAGCCCGCCAAGCGCTGCGACAATATCGAAAAGCCGCTTGGTAATGCGCCCGCGCAAGCCAAGCGGGCCGGTCGACACAACCAAAGTGGTGCGGTCCTGGTCCTCATAGCGATGCACGCCCACCGCGCCGAGCTGGTGCGCAGGTTCACTCACAATCTCGCCATGAACACCGGAAGATTTGAGTAAAAACGCCCATGCTTCCCTGCGTTCGCGTGGACAGCTGACCACAACCTTGTCCTGATTGCGCAGCAATTTACCAAGCCGATCCAACATGAAAGGATCCTGGCTGGTCGGATCTAGCTCATAGTCTTGCGCCGAAATCGCCGAGCTGCGGCCCAGCGAAAAATCCGAACCGCCGTCTTCGATAACCAGCTGATTGCGCACACGCCCTTGCCAAAACTTGTCAATCAGCAGCGGTATCATGCGGCGGGTTGCGGTCAGGAAGACCACGGAAATGATCAATCCGAGCGTCACGGCAACCCGGGAGAATTCCTCATTGGTCTTCGTGTAGAATGCTAGGAAATTGAGCAAAGCTGCTGCGACAATCAACGCGATCACGGCCTTTCGTGCGGCGTAAAGCCAATCATCAAGCGCTTTGGCGCTGTAGCTCGCATTGTAGAGGGCAATCGTGAAATAGACCGGCAAGAACGCTTGCGCTGACAAGATCGCCTCGGACGCCATCCAACGCCCTTCATAACCGAAGGTCGCCAAGACAAAGCCAAAATGCAAAATCAAAGAATCGGTGAGAAGCATGATCGCGTAAGCACGCAGCCTTCGGCGCTCCAGCGAAGGAGCAACTTTGCTCTCAACCTTATCGGGAATGGCCGCTTCGAGCAGTATGCCGGTTTGCGTGTTCATCATTGCACTCCCATGCACATGATTACGTAAAAGGCCTTAGAGCTGGGTTAACGATTAAAAGCCAATTGTTTTGCAGGTGCTGTTTAAAATTTTTGTTTACAAGTTACTTTCTTGCTGCAAACCGCGCGATTTCAGCAAGATCCTGACCCAAAAGCAGCTCAGCAGATTGGCTGTTGCTAAGCAATGCACGGTGCAACCCAACCAATCGTGGGATCAACCGGTCCAGCTTGCGAGTGGCCGAACCGCGCCGCTCCGGCACGTTCCAACGTGCAAGCTGTTGGCGAATATCGCGTTCTTCACGCCAGAAAATGCCCAGCTGCGCTTTCTCGCCTTTGCCAAGTGTATCGAACGTGCCGCGCGGGCCAAGTCTTGCGGCGATCTTCATCAATTGTGCAGCACGGCGTTCGAATGCAAGCAACAGGCCAACCGGATTGAGGCCGAGTTCCTTCATCCGCCGGATCTCACCGCCAAGTTTTGCGGTCTCACCGCCCAAAACCGCGTTCACCAAGGACTGAAACCCGTCTTCTTCAGTCGCCGCACCAATCTCTGCGTAATCCTCAACTGATGCGGATTTGGGCGATTGCTGATCAGCATCACAATAGAGCGCCAGCTTATCGACCTCCGATTGAGCAAGCCGCACATCAAGCCCTGCTGCCCGAGCAATTCGCTCCGCCAAATCCCCGCCAAGCCGCAGGCCTGCCGTGTCCGCCATCGCTCGCACAGATGCTGCGACCGAAGACTGGTCGGGCGGATAGAACATCGCCACCAATGCATCGGCTCGTTTTTCCAGCAGTTTCGCGGTGCGCGATTTGTCAGTCGCAGAGGTTGCCACCACCAAAACTGGCGCTGCATCCCCTGCCCCGGCTTCGCCAGTTTCGATCAGGGCTTTGAGCGCATCATGGGCTTCGTCGCCAGTGGCGCGCACAAAGATGTGACGTGTATCGCCGAACAGCGAGTTTGAACGCGCTTCGTCGCCGAGCATCGCTGGGTCTTGTCGAAGATCAGCGCCAGTCATGTCCACACGTTCGCCCGCTTCGGGGAACGCTTCGATGACGGCCTTTGCCGCAGCCGAAGCCCCGGCTTCATCTGGTCCGCAAAAGAAAAACAGCGAGGCTTTGTCAGCCCCGCGCGGAAGGCCACGGGCGAAATCGCGCTGGGTGGCTTTCACTCGGTAGCCTGCGCCTGTTCGCGCTCACGCAAAGTCAACGCGATCCGCGTCGCCATTTGATCGGCGACTTCCTTGGCGAGATTCTCCAACGCCCTCTGTTCTGCCGCAATGGTCGCATACTCGCTGGAGACAACGTCGATCCCGGCATCCGACCCAGCGGTTGCATCGAGCAAAATCTCGCCGTTCGACAAATCGATGAGCTGGTAACGCGCGCGCAAGATACGCCGTTCGCGACTGATCGTGTCATCGTTGAGCACACCCAACGCTTGGAGAGAATCGTCAAGCCGCACATCCAAGCGGTAGGCAGGCGTGACCTCGCCGGCGACCGTAAGCCTATCCTGCAAAGCGTTGCGCACCAACCATCCGTCGCGTCCGGGAATGGAGGGCACATCAACAGCAGCGAGGCCTTGCGCGATGCCAGCGCTCGCCCCGCCCGAATAAAGGGGCTGGAGCCCGCAGCCGGAGATCGCCAGGCTGGCAAGCAAGGCAAGCACGATCCTCATGTGACAATATTGACCAGTCTATCAGGCACGACAATCACCTTGCGAATTTCTGCTCCATCCAACGAACGCTGAACCTTCTCGCTCGCAAGCGCAAGCGCTTCAAGGTCTTCTTTCGCAGCGCCCTTGGGCGCGGTGAGCGTGTCACGCAGCTTTCCCTTGTGCTGAACTGCGATGGTGACTTCGTCTTCGACCAGCATAGCGTCGTCATGCTGAGGCCACGCAGCGTCGGCGATCAGGCCATCCGCACCCATCACTTCATAGGCCTCTTCGGTAACGTGCGGCATCATCGGGGCAACCATGTGTAGGATCGCGCGGATCGCAAAGTTGCGGCTTTCGCTTGGGTCAGCTTTCTCGGCCGCCGCTGTCAGTTCATATATGCGTGCGACCGCTTTGTTGAAGCTGAGCGCCTCGATATCGTTCGCCACTGCAACAATGGCTTGATGGGTTTTGCGAGCCAGCGCCTTGTCTTCTCCCGATGCACCTGCGTCATAGGCGTCGAACAAACGCCAGAGCCGCTGAACAAAGCGCCAGCAGCCTTCGATCCCAGCCTCCGACCAAGGCAGGTCGCGTTCAGGCGGGCTGTCGGACAGCATGAACCAACGCACTGCATCTGCGCCATATTGGTCGATGATATTGTCCGGGTCGACGACGTTCTTCTTCGACTTCGACATCTTGACCACGCGGCCACGCTCCACCTCTGCGCCGCCATCAACTGCGAAGGCCTTCTCGCCTTCGATCCGCACATCAGCGGGGCTGAGCCAAGCGCCGTTCAGGCCATAGGTCTCATGCGTCACCATCCCCTGCGTGAACAAATCAGCGAAGGGTTCGGCGACATCAATCTTGCCAATATGCGCCAGCGCCCGCGTCCAGAAGCGCGCATAGAGCAAGTGCAAAATCGCATGCTCAATCCCGCCAATATAGTGCTGCACGGGCAGCCATTTGGCAATCTCTTCCGCGTCAAACGGCGCATTATCTGGTTGCGAGGCAAAACGCAGGAAATACCACGATGAGTCGACGAATGTGTCGAGCGTATCGGTCTCGCGCACCGCATCACCGCCGCACTTCGCACAGGCTGTGTGCTTCCAGGTGGGATGCTTCTCTAGCGGATTTCCAGGCGTCTCAAAGTCGATGTCATCGGGCAATGTTACGGGCAATTGATCTTTGGCTACCGGCACCACGCCGCAAGCCTCGCAATGGACGAATGGGATCGGCGTGCCCCAATAGCGTTGGCGCGAGACGCCCCAATCGCGCAGCCGCCAGACGGTTTTGCCTTCGCCCCAACCGCCGCTTTCAGCGCGGGCGATGACATCGGCTTTGGCGTCGTCGACCGGTTGGCCATCCAAAAATTCAGAATTGACGCAAATGCCGTCGCCCGCTTCAGCTTCATTGCCCATAGGCGCAGCCGCTTCGCTGGCGTCTTTGGCGACAACGCGGAGAATCGGCAGCTCGTATTTGGTCGCAAACTCAAAGTCGCGTTGGTCATGTCCCGGCACGCCCATCACCGCGCCAGTGCCATAATCCATCAGCACAAAGTTCGCGATAAAGACCGGCATCGGTTTTCCGGTGAACGGGTGCTTGGCCGTAATGCCAGTGTCAAAGCCCAGCTTCTCAGCCGTTTCCAGCTCCGCTGCGGTCGTCCCGCCTTTTTTGCATTCCTCAATAAAGGCCGCGACCGACGCGTCCCCCGCCAAACTTTGTGCAATCGGATGATCCGCAGCAATCGCGCAGAAGCTCGCGCCGAAGATCGTATCGGGCCGGGTCGTGTAAACCGGCAATGTCTCGCCATTGGATAGCTCAAAGGAAAATTCCAGACCGCTCGACTTACCGATCCAGTTTTCCTGCATCAGACGAACCTTGTCAGGCCAATCCTTTAAGTCGCCAAGCCCGCTCAGCAATTCCTCGGCAAAATCGGTGATTTTCAAGAACCACTGATCTAGCTTGCGTTTTTCCACCTCTGCACCAGAGCGCCAGCCTTTGCCGTCTATCACCTGCTCATTGGCAAGCACGGTCATATCGACAGGGTCCCAGTTCACCTCGGATTGACGGCGATAGACAAGGCCCGATTCATACAGGTCGATAAAGAGCGCCTGTTCGTGCCCGTAATACTCAGGGTCGCAGGTTGCGAATTCGCGGGTCCAATCGAGCGCGAAACCGATGCGCTGCAATTGCGCTTTCATCGCCGCTATGTTGGAACGGGTCCATTCACCGGGATGGACCTTCTTTTCCATCGCCGCATTTTCCGCTGGCATGCCGAATGCATCCCAGCCCATCGGGTGCAAAACCTCGTATCCGCGCATCTTCTTATAGCGCGCGATCACGTCGCCCATCGTGTAGTTGCGCACATGGCCCATATGGATGCGCCCACTGGGATAGGGGAACATCTCTAAGATGTAGCTCTTTGGCTTGTCGCTGTTGCTATCAGCCGCAAAGGTGCCCGCTTCATCCCACACGCGCTGCCAGCGCCCGTCGGCAGAAGACGGATCGAATCGAGTATCAGTCATGTCTGGTTCGCTAACGCGAGAATGCTTAGCCCGCTATGGCTTTACGCCGCAGATCGCGTGCTTTTGTGAGGATAATGTCCTCAAGCTTCTGAACCGTGGCCGCTTGAACCGGTGCATCAACCCATGATCCGCTTTGCGCAACTTGGCGGACAGCTGCGACGCGCAAGGCATCTGCACGCAAATCCTGATCCAAAATCGTTACAGTCAATTTGACCCGCTCACTCGGATTGTTCGGGTTGGTGTACCAGTCGGTAACGATCACACCGCCATTGCTGTCTGCTTGAAGCAGTGGGGCAAAGCTTACCGTTTCCACAGAAGCGCGCCACAAAAACGCATTCACACCGATCGTGTTGAGCTGTGCCGCTTGCAGCTGCGAGGTTGGACGGTCGCCACCACTGCTGCATGCAGCAACGCCAACAAGAGCGGCGCCAGCGAGAACCGGACGGAGAATCGATGCGAAAACGCGTGTCACAGGCTTTGGTCCCTTTGAAGTCATACCTGCGCTCTATAGTCACACAGGGCCAAGCGGCAAGCATGCAAAACACACCTATTCCCGCCAATTGTCTGATTACTCGATAACCGCCTTGGGCCTTTCGCTAGGCTGAATTGCCTTGTTGCAAGCGAAACTTCCTGTGGGAGCGGCGCAACAGTTTACATCTCGAAATGGGGCAAGCGTGTGGAAAAGATTGCTATGCAGACTGTAACCGTCTTATCCTCCGCACCGTAGTTAAAGTTGTCAGTTGCCGTTCACCTTCGACTTGGTTTAGTCAAAGCAGAACTCAGTGACATGAAATGTAAGGCGAATTGATTCGTGACACGCGATGATGACAGTTCAAAAGCTAAAGTGAGAGCGCCTCGCGCGCTTGCACTGGCTGCTGCTGTCAGCGGTGTTGCGCTCGCTTTACCATCCGCAGGGCTCGCCGTGGGCTCCATCGGCGAAACCGCCATCAGCATTCAGGAAGCCGCTCTCGAAGTGTTTACACCGGCAACGGTGGATCCTGAGCTTGCAGCTCGCGTTGCAGGCATCTCAGACGAAAAAGGCTTCCGCTTCACGCCGGCTGGAGCGGGCTCGGTCGAACAAGACCGCGTTGTGACTGTGGCTGTGCGAGTCGATCAGGAAGCGGCTAAAGCGATCAACGTCCGCAAAATTGTCGAAGCTCTGCCATCGGCGCGGCCTTCCGGTATCGCGGCGATTCGCTCGTCTCGTTATGATCTTGGCACCGCACGCGGTTACAAGAGCTTTGCGCGGCAAGTTGAGCTACCAAAGACGGTGCGCGACCTGAGCATGCCTGACTTGGCGGAGTTTGAACCAGCTGGTCCTACGGCCGTTGATGAACCCAGCCGTTTGCAACCACGCATTTCGCTTGAAGGCGAATTGATTGCTGGGCGCTCACCAAACACGCTCGACGCGCTGGAATCACAAACGGTTGATCTGGGCGGATCGTTCAGCCTCTCGCCTAACCTTGATGTGACCGCAGGTGTTCGCCTGTCTCAAGAGCGCGATCGCTTGGCGCCGCTCACCAATTCCCAACAAGACAGCCAAGCTGTCTATGTCGGAACGCAGATCAAATTCTAAGCTAAGCCGCGCTGTTCGCCGCTTATTCGTATGCAAGACCTCGCTTCGGCGGGGTTTTTCATTGCGTGACGCCAAGCCTCTATTACTCTCGTGAGCTTTCTTACAACTGGGAGCCCACAATGAGCAGAGTAGCTATCGTCACCGGAGGAACCCGCGGAATAGGAGAAGCCATCTGCCAACGCCTCAAACGCCAAGGGCACACAGTCATCGCCAATTACGGCGGCAATGATGAGGCGGCTCAGGCTTTCACGCAAGAAACCGGTATCCCTTCTATGAAATGGGATGTTGGCGATCACGAAGCCTGCATCGAAGGATGTGCCAAGGTCGAAGCGGAATATGGTGAAGTCGATATCGTCGTCAACAATGCCGGGATCACCCGCGATGGCACGCTTCACAAGATGAGTTTTGAAGACTGGAACGATGTGATGCGCGTCAATCTTGGCGGGTGCTTCAACATGGCGAAGGCGACCTTTCCCAGCATGCGCGATCGCAAATGGGGGCGGATCGTCAATATTGGTTCAATCAACGGGCAAGCTGGGCAATATGGACAGGTGAACTATGCAGCAGCAAAGTCCGGCATTCACGGCTTTACCAAAGCGCTCGCACAAGAGGGGGCGAAATGCGGGGTCACCTGCAACGCGATCGCGCCGGGCTATATCGACACCGATATGGTCGCCGCCGGCCCCGAGCCCGTACTGGAAAAGATCGTCGCGAAAATCCCTGTCGGCCGCCTCGGCCAAGCGGAAGAGATCGCGCGCGGTGTCGCCTTCTTCACGTCAGAGAACGGCGCATTTATGACCGGCTCAACCATGAGCATCAATGGCGGCCAACACATGTATTGATAGCGCGCTGGACAGGGC
>CAZOLE010000063.1:0-8695 GCA_964580445.1 uncultured Porphyrobacter sp. | reverse complement strand
GCTCAGGGGGAATCGAATCTGCTTCGTAGGAAGGAAAATCGATTGCGATCAACGGAAAAAACGGCACGCCAAGATCAGCGGTTCCATGCGACCGATCAACCAAAGCGCATTCAGCGATCACTTCGCCGCCTTCTCTGGCAACTGCGGCAATTGCCTCTCGGCTGGAAAGTCCGGTTGTAACCACATCTTCGACCATTAGCACTTTCGCGCCCGGTTCAATCGCGAATCCGCGCCGCAGATTGAACGTTCCTTCAGGGCGTTCGAGAAACAGGGCATTCTTGTCCAGCGCTCGGCCAACTTCATGGCCGATAATGATCCCACCCATCGCCGGCGAAACCACGATATCGACCTGAGTCAGCAGATCAGCCGGAATTTGTGCACAGGTTGCTTCGGCTAACCGCGCAGCTCGGGTCGGGTTCATTAAAACGCGCGCGCATTGCATGAAGTGTCCGCTGTGACGCCCGGAAGAGAGCTTGAAATGCCCTTCTAAAAGCGCGTCGCAGCTGCGGAATTCTTCAAGCACCTCGGCTTCGGTCATCTCGACTGGCATTCTCGGTAAATTCCCTCATCAAAATCAAAGTTTGGTATCAACTTGCGTGTGCGACATGGCCGCTTGCATAAATTTCTCCCTAGAAGCGCTTGAGGCACCGGGCAAGCGCAGCTAAGGGGCCTTGAAACTGGCAGTGATGTCGGTGTCGTCGCTGTGCGTTATTGCGGATTTCTATCTGGGAAGCGTGACAGTATGGGAAGATATTTCGAAAGCGGTTTAGGCACATTGATTATGCGTCACTTGCATGCCCACTTAAAGTTAGCGGTTCTGGCACTGTTTGCCGCCGTAATGACAATGCTCGCGCCAAGCGCAGCGATTGCCCAAGAAGAAGCTGTGGAAGAATCCGCTCCGACCGAAGCGGCGGTTGAAGCGCCTGCGGCTGGGTCTTATGAGCGGATGACGCCGACCAAAGACAAAGGCATGCCGACATCGGCTGACGATGATTTGCTCGCGTCGATGAGCTTTCAGGATCAATACACGAAGGACGGCGCATATGCGCTCGGCATGCACGATTACCTGCTGCTGCCGGTCGCAATAATCATCAGTCTGTTTGTGCTTGGTCTGCTGTTTTATGTGATCATCCGGTTCCGCAAAGCGGCTAACCCGAATCCTTCACGCACAACGCACAATACGTTGATCGAAGTGATTTGGACGGTCGCACCTGTGCTGATACTTGTCGTGATCGCGGTGCCTTCCATCACGCTCCTTGCGCGTCAGTATGAGACGCCGCCAGAGGATGCAGTGACGATTAAGGCCACCGGGTATCAGTGGTATTGGGGCTACACCATCCTGACCATGGCGAGATTGAGATTATCTCGAACATGAAAGAGACTTCCGATCTTCTTGAAGGTGAAGTCGATCAGCTCGAAGTCGACAATCGGATGGTTGTACCAGCGAACACCCCGTTGCGAATTCAAACTACTGCAGCTGACGTGATCCACGCATTTGCCGTGCCGTCACTGTGGTTCAAAGTGGACGCAGTTCCCGGTCGCTTGAATGAAAAGCTGCTCATCATCGAAGAGCCGGGCGTCTATTACGGGCAGTGTTCTGAGCTTTGCGGCCCGCGTCACGCTTACATGCCAATTGCGGTTGAAGCGCTTCCACCAGAAAAGTTTGCAGAATGGGTGCGCTCGCAAGGCGGTACTATGCCGGGTGAAGAAGAAGCGGCGGCTGAAGAGGCGCCTGCTGAAACTGCAAGTGAGGAAGGCGCCGAGTAGGCCGCCTGACTGACCAGATTTAACGTTACGATTTGAACGCTGAGAGATAGCTAACATGGCCACCACCGCAGAAGATTTCGACGCAGCCCACGGCGGGCACACCGACGATCACGCTGACCACAAACCGAGCTTTTTTGTTCGTTGGTTCATGTCGACCAACCACAAAGATATCGGCACACTCTATCTGATCTTTGCGATTTTCGCTGGGATAATTGGTGGCGCTATCTCCGGGGTTATGCGTGCTGAACTCGCTCAGCCCGGAATTCAATATCTGCAATTCTGGGCCGATTTCATGGGCAACACGCCCGGTGATACCAATGCGGCTTTGCATATGTGGAACGTGTTTATCACCGCCCACGGTCTGATCATGGTCTTCTTCATGGTTATGCCGGCGATGATTGGCGGCTTTGGCAACTGGTTTGTGCCGCTGATGATTGGCGCGCCGGATATGGCGTTCCCGCGGATGAACAACATTTCGTTCTGGCTAACGGTGGTTGGCTTCTGCAGCTTGCTGTTCTCCATGTTTGTGCCGGGTGCCTCAGGGATGGGCGCGGGTGTTGGTTGGACGGTCTATGCGCCGCTCTCGACAACGGGTTCACCGGGGCCAGCAGTCGACTTCGCAATCTTCTCGCTCCACTTGGCGGGCGCAGGTTCGATCCTTGGAGCAACCAACTTCATCACCACCATTTTCAATATGCGTGCGCCGGGCATGACCCTGCATAAAATGCCGCTGTTCGTATGGTCTGTGCTGGTCACGGCGTTCTTGCTGCTTCTCGCGCTTCCAGTGCTGGCTGCGGCGATCACGATGCTACTGACTGATCGTAACTTTGGCACGACCTTCTTCGATCCAGCCGGTGGCGGTGATCCAGTTCTGTATCAACACTTGTTCTGGTTCTTCGGTCACCCAGAGGTCTACATCATGATCCTGCCGGGCTTCGGCATGGTGTCACAGATTGTGGCCACCTTCTCTAAGAAGCCTGTCTTTGGCTATCTCGGTATGGCTTACGCTATGGTCGCCATTGGTGTGGTCGGCTTCATCGTGTGGGCGCACCACATGTATACCGTCGGCCTCGACGTGAATACGAAGATGTATTTCACCGCTGCGACGATGGTGATCGCCGTGCCGACGGGCGTGAAAATCTTTAGCTGGATTGCAACAATGTGGGGCGGCAGCTTGGAATTCAAATCGCCAATGGTTTGGGCATTGGGCTTTATCTTCCTGTTCACCGTTGGCGGTGTGACCGGCGTTATCCTGGCCAATGGAGGGATCGACGACAACCTGCACGACACATACTATGTGGTCGCACACTTCCACTACGTGCTCTCGATGGGTGCGGTGTTCTCGCTGTTCGCGGGCTTCTATTACTGGTTTCCGAAAATCAGCGGCAAGATGCACTCCGAACTGCTCAGCCACCTGCATTTCTGGGGCTTCTTCATCGGCGTGAACATCATCTTCTTCCCGCAGCACTTCTTGGGAATGAACGGTATGCCGCGTCGCTATCCGGACTACACCGAAGCGTATGCGTACTGGAACGAGATCAGCACCTTGGGTTACGTGGTGATGGCCGCTTCGATGGTCATCTTCTTCGTGAACATCGGATACTCGCTGGTCGCTGGCCGCAAGCCGGGCAACAATCCATGGGGTGAGGGCGCAACGACGCTTGAATGGACGCTGACAAGCCCACCGCCATTCCACCAGTTTGAAACGCTTCCAGTGATCGAGGACCACCACGATTACCACGACCATCGCCCCTCGGGTCAGCCGGCGGAATGATGAACGGCAGTGGGAAGCTGTCCCACCGCTGACCATAGAAATTGGGGGAGCGCGCCATCATGGTGCGCTCTTTCGCGAACTGAACAACGGAAAAAGCAACTGAGCCACGTGCGCTGAAAACTGAACCATGGACGCAACCGCAAAGACCACTGCCCTCCCGGCCGACTGGCGCGATTTCTTCGCGCTGACGAAGCCGCGCGTGATGAGCTTGGTGATCTTCACTGGGATTTGCGGACTGTTGGCGGCCCCCGGATCGATCCACCCAGTGCTGGGCTTCACAACGATCCTCGCGATTGCGATGGGGGCAGGCGGCTCTGCGGTCCTTAATCAGTGGTGGGAAGCCGATATCGATGCGGGGATGAAGCGTACCGAGAACCGGCCTTTGCCAATGGGTCGTATTCGGCGCGATGATGCGCGCGATTTCGGTGTATTCCTTTCTGCAGTGTCAGTTGCGCTAATGGGCGTGGCGGTGGGTTGGCTTGCTGCTATCGCTCTATTCGCCGCGATCATCTATTACGCGGTCATCTACACAATTTGGCTGAAGCCGCGCACCCCTCAGAACATCGTCATTGGCGGCGGCTCCGGCGCATTCCCGCCTTTCATTGGTTGGATTGCAGTGACGGGCGAAGTCACGATGATGCCGGTGTTATTGTTCGCGATTATCTTTTTCTGGACGCCGCCGCATTTCTGGGCGCTCGCCCTGTTTGTGAAGTCAGATTACGCCAAGGTCGGCATCCCGATGTTGCCCGTGACCGCAGGCGAGCGCGTCACCCGGCAACAGATCATGATCTACTCCATGCTGCTTGCGCCCATTGCGATTGCGCCGTGGCTGATCGGTGGGACAAGCTGGGTCTATGGCGGTTTCGCGGTCGTGCTATCGGCGATCTTCATCGCTTTCGCTTTGCCAGTGATGAAAGAGGCACGCAGCGGCGTGGACCCACTCGCTCCAGAAAAGCGTTTGTTCAAGTTCAGTATCCTTTATCTCTTCGTCCTGTTTGCCGCTTTGGTCGCTGACCGGCTGTTGGAGGCCAATGGCATCATTGGGGGAGGGCCCTTCGCATGACCCCCGAAGAAAAAGCGGAACTCAAGCGCCGTCAGAAGGCGCGCAATTATGTGGTCGCGGGCACGCTGCTGTTCTTCGTGGTGCTGTTCTACTGGATCACCATTGCGCGGATTGGTGGGTGACATGAGCCAGACCGCTACCCCTCAGCTTGACCAAAAGAACGCCAAGGTCGGCCTTCTCGCCTTTATGGGTGCGGTTGCAATGTTGGGTCTGGGCTATGCCGCTGTGCCGCTTTACGATCTATTCTGCCGCGTGACCGGCTTTGGCGGCACCACTCAGGTCGCTAGCGAAGCCGAAGCCAACGCTGCGGCCTCGCTGGCTACGGGTGAGACCATCTCTATCCGTTTCGATGCGACAACTGCGCGCGATATGCCGTGGGTGTTTGAGCCAACGCAGCCGACCGACACGGTCGAGATCGGTAAGCGCGACCTGACCAGTTACATTGCGCGCAATACCACCAAATCTGAGATCACCGGCACCGCGACTTTCAATGTCGAGCCAGCGAGCGCTGGCAAATATTTCCACAAGATCCAGTGCTTTTGCTTCACAGAGCAGACATTGAAACCCGGTCAAGCGGTCAACATGCCGGTCTTGTATTACATCGATCCCGCGATCCTCGAAGACGAGGCGATGGATGGGGTTGAACAGATCACTTTGAGTTACACTTTTCACCGCGCGAAAGAGCCTGTATCTTCAGGTCTTGATCGCGGCAATTGATGCATGCCTAGCAACAGGAACCAGAATTATGGGCGGTAAGGTCAACCACGATTATCACATTCTTGATCCGGACATTTGGCCGCTGATCGGCTCGATGTCGGCGCTGTCTTTTACGTCCGGCATGGTGTTGAGTTTTTATCCTGACCTGTTCGGATCAGCTGGCTCGGTCGTGATGTATCTGGGCATCGCTGGCCTGCTCGCGACATTTTTCATGTGGTTCCGCAACGTAACCATCGAAGCGCAACAGGGCGACCATACGCCAGTGGTCCAACTGCATATGCGCTATGGCATGATCTTGTTCATCGCGTCCGAAGTCATGTTCTTCGTCGGTTGGTTCTGGGCGTTTTTCGACTTCGCATTATTCCCCGCGCCGCTCACGGTTGCGGATGCTGGGACGCTCGAGCAGCTGACCACCAATCAGTTCATCACCGAGGGCAATACGGCTTACGGCACGCTCGTTCCAGAGGGCATGGAAGTGCTCGCGCCGTTCAGTCTGCCGCTTCTCAACACGCTGATCCTGCTGTGCTCTGGCACCACGGTGACATGGGCACACCACGCGCTGATCCACGGTGACCGCGATGGGCTGAAGCAAGGCCTTTGGGCGACTGTCGCACTGGGCGCGCTCTTCACCTTTATCCAAGGTTACGAGTACAGCGTTGCCCCATTCAACTTCGGTCAGAACACCTATTCGTCTGCGTTCTACATGGCGACTGGCTTCCACGGCTTCCACGTCTTGATCGGAACGATCTTCTTGGCTGTGTGCCTCTATCGTTCGTATATCGGCCACTTCACCTCGCGCCAGCATTTCGGTTTTGAAGCGGCGGCTTGGTATTGGCACTTCGTCGACGTCGTATGGCTATTCCTCTTCATCGCCGTCTACATCTGGGGCGGTTGGGGCGCGCCGACGCACTGATGCCTGACGGCTCAGACCAATCAGAAAGCAAGGGGCAGCCGGGAGTCATCTCGGCTGCCCTTTCTGGTTTGTGCCCGCGTTGCGGCGCGCGCAGCCTGTTTGATGCGCCGTTGCGTGTCGCCACCCAATGCAGGGCCTGCGGACTGCCTCTGGCTGAGTTGGAGCGAGGCGGGCGGTTCGCTGGCCTGCTGACCATGACCATCGCAGCACTCCTGATCATGATTGCCCTGGCAATCGAGACAGTTTGGCAACCACCACTTTGGTTGCAAGCGGCATTCTGGGCACCTGTGACGGTGCTATCAGTGATTGGGGCGCTGCGGCTCTACAAAACCGTAATTTTGTATCGCCAATATGAAACCGCATCGGAGCGAGACGAATAATGCGGGCAATTCCCATCATCCCAACTCTGCTTGTCGTTGCGGCTATGGCTATGATGGTGTGGCTCGGTTTTTGGCAACTTGGCCGCGCGGATGAGAAAGCGGAGCTGATAGCCCGCTTCGATGCCATCCCCCAAGATGCTCCGGCACAACCGCTCAGTGATGCGGACGATTGGCTCGACCAACAGATGTTCCGCCGCGTGACTTTCCGCTGTGAAGCAGCAAACGCGATGCGCAGCACCGCTGGGACCGCCGCCAATGGCGCAAAGGGGTTTGCCCATATTGCACAATGCACGACCGATGGGCCCCACACGGTGGAGGTCGGGCTAGGCTGGTCGCGCGATCCCAAGGCTCCCGATTTCAGCAATGGTGTGATCGAAGGGATTGTGGACGCGCGCGGGAAGGTTATCGCCGATCCCGCGCTTGCCGATCTGTATCCACTCGCGACGCCTGATCCAAAGGATCTTCCCAACAACCACTTGGCCTATGCCGGGCAGTGGTTCTTCTTCGCTCTGACCGCTCTGTTTATCTACGGTTTCACTTTGCGATCGCGTTGGAGAAAGCGCGGCTAAAGCACGGACAAGGCAGCCTCGCTTGCTCTGAACAGCCAGCACCGCTAACCGCACGCCAGCTATGGAATATATCTCAACCCAAGGCAGCGCCCCCGCGCTTGATTTTGAAGGTGTCACGCTAGCGGGGCTGGCCAGCGATGGCGGGCTGTATTTGCCGCGCGAATGGCCGCGCTTCAGCCATGATGAAATTCGCGCACTTCGCGGCAAAAGCTATGCGCAGGTTGCGACTACGATCATGCGCCCGTTCGTCGCTGGCAGCCTTAGTGAAGAGGAACTCTCGCGGCTTTGTGAGACTGTCTATGGCGATTTTGGTCATGTCGCAGTCGCGCCCTTGGTTCAAATGGATGAGAACCACTGGCTGCTTGAGCTGTTTCACGGCCCAACACTGGCGTTTAAAGATGTCGCGCTGCAAATGCTCGGCGCTTTGTTTGAGACATTTCTGGCGCGGCACGATGAACGTCTCACGATCGTTGGCGCGACCTCTGGCGATACCGGCTCGGCGGCGATCAATGCGGTGACTGGCCGCGATCGCACCGAGATCTTCATGCTCCACCCCAATGGCCGGGTGAGCGAAGTTCAACGTCGCCAGATGACGACTGTGCGGGCGCCAAATGTCCACAATATCGCGATTGATGGCAGCTTTGATGATGCGCAACGCCATGTGAAAGCGATGTTCGCAGATTCGTCTGTGAACGGTCCGCTAAACCTCGGCGCGGTCAATTCGATCAACTGGGCACGGTTGATGGCGCAGGTGGTCTATTACTTCACCTCGGCCCTTCAGTTGGGCGCGCCAGACCGGGCGATTGCTTATAGCGTGCCCACTGGCAATTTCGGCGACGTGTTCGCAGGCTATGTCGCGGCGCAAATGGGCCTGCCGATTGAGCGGCTGATTGTGGCGACAAACGTGAACGACATCCTCCATCGCGCGCTGAGCGAAGGGGATTATTCTGCCGGCGAGACTACGGCCACAATCACCCCCTCCATGGACATTCAGGTCAGTTCGAATTTTGAGCGGTTGCTGTTTGATTGCGGCGGGCGCGATGGTCCTGCGATGGCGGAGCAGATGCGCGGATTTGAAGCCAAGCGCGCGATGCAGCTTTCCAATAGTCAACGCGAAGGGGCTTCTGCGCTATTCACCAGCATGCGCGCCGATCAGAACGAGACGATCCGCGCTTTGCAGTGGGCCTATCACAACGCGAACCAGATCATTGATCCGCACACTGGCGTCGGTCTTCACGCCAGCCTTCAGGCATTCGAGCATGGCATTGTCGAGCGCGGTGTGCCGATTGTTACCCTTGCCACCGCGCATCCAGCGAAGTTCCGTGATGCGGTTGAGCGTGCGGTTGGGATGCGCCCTGCGCTACCTGCCCGCGTTGGCGATCTGTTTGGCCGCGAAGAGTATTTCGCTGAACTTTCAGGCGACTATGAAGCTGTCCGTGATTTTGTGCGGGAAAACGCTGCCAGCCGCCAAAGCTGATGGTCACGCTCGCGCTGCAGCCGGTTGTCATGGAA
>CAZOLE010000062.1:0-8718 GCA_964580445.1 uncultured Porphyrobacter sp. | reverse complement strand
AGCCATTTGATCGAATAATCGCCGTTCAGAACATCGTCCTGCTTTAGCAATTCCTGATGCAGCTCAAGGTTGGTGTTCACCCCTTCGACCACCATCTCTTCGAGCGCGCGGCGCAGGCGCATGATGCAGCCTTCGCGATTGCGGCCATAGACGATCAGTTTGGCAATCATGCTGTCGTAATAAGGTGGGATCGAATAGCCGGCATAAAGCCCCGAATCGACCCGCACATGCATACCGCCAGCCGGGTGGTAATGCGTCACTTTGCCCGGTGAAGGGGCGAAGGTGAACGCGTCCTCGGCGTTGATCCGGCATTCAATCGCATGGCCGATAAACTCGATGTCTTCTTGCGCGACCGAAAGCGGTTTGCCTTCAGCGACGCGGATTTGTTCGCGCACCAGATCGACCCCCGTGATCGCTTCGGTCACAGGGTGTTCGACCTGAAGCCGGGTATTCATTTCGATGAAGTAGAACTCACCGTCTTCCCACAGGAACTCAATCGTGCCCGCGCCGCGATAGGCCATATCCCGCATCGCTTTGGAACAGACCTCGCCCATGTGCATCCGCTCTTCGTCAGAGATGACGGGGGAGGGCGCTTCTTCGAGCACTTTTTGGTGGCGGCGTTGGAGCGAACAATCGCGCTCACCCAGGTGGATCGCATTGCCTTTGCCGTCGCCAAACACCTGAAATTCGATGTGGCGCGGATTGCCGAGATACTTCTCGATATAGACGGTCGCATCGCCAAATGCTGCTGCGGCTTCACTGCCCGCTTGCTGCATCAGGGTTTCGAGGTTCTCTTCGGCTTCGCAGACTTTCATGCCCCGGCCACCGCCGCCCGATGCGGCCTTGATTATGACGGGATAGCCGATCTCTTTCGCGATGGCTTTCGCTTCTACTGGGTCGGATACCGCACCAGCCGAGCCGGGAACAAGCGGCAGGCCAAGGTCGCCTGCAGTCTTCTTCGCCTGAACCTTGTCGCCCATCGTGACGATATGTTCAGGCTTGGGGCCGATCCATGCAAGGTCATGCGCCTCGACAATGTCGGCAAACTTGGCGTTTTCCGAAAGGAAGCCATAACCCGGATGAATTGCATCCGCGCCGGAGACTTCGGCGGCGGAAATAATCGCCGCATGGTTGAGATAGCTGTCAGTCGCAGAAGGCGGGCCGATGCACACGGCATGGTCGGCCAACCGCACATGCATTGCGTCGGCATCCGCGGTGGAGTGCACCGCGACTGTCTCAATTCCCATCTCATGCGCAGCGCGGTGGATGCGCAGCGCGATTTCGCCGCGATTGGCGATCAATATGCGCGAAATGCCCATAATCGTGCGCTTACGAAATTGAGACGAGCGGCTGGTCGAATTCAACCGGCTGCGCGTTTTCGACAAGGATGGCTGTCACCGTGCCAGAGCGGTCGGCGGTGATCGGGTTCATCACTTTCATCGCTTCGACGATGAGCAGTGTGTCGCCCTCTTTCACTGCATCGCCGGCTTTGACGAAGTTGGGTGCGCTTGGTTCTGGCGCCAGATAGACGGTGCCGACCATTGGCGATTTGAGCGCATTGGCATCGTCCGCAGGAGCAGGTGCCGCTTCGGGTGCAGGCGCTGCGGCGGCAGGTGCGGGCGCAGCGGGAGCCGCAGGCATTGCGGCAGCCGGAGCTGCGGCAACTGTGACAGCACCGCGGGCAACCCGGATTTTGCGGTCGTCATCCTCGACTTCGATTTCGGTTAGCCCCGTCTCGTTCAGAAGCTCAGCGAGTTCGCGAACAAGATCTGTATCGACATTCATGCCAGGATTTTTCCCGGCGCTTGGCTTTTTGTCAGCCATGCATACCCCTTGGTGATTGGTCTGAAGGGGCACCTATTCACGCAAAATGCGGCTGGCAAGTGGCAATCCATGCAATTCTTGGGAGTGCACGTTTAGATTTTGCCTGACGCCACGGCTTCGAGCGCGAGAAGATAGCTGTTGGCCCCATGCCCTTCGATGGTTTTTACCGCGCCCATTCCAACATAGGAAAGGTGCCGAAATTCTTCGCGGGTTTTGGGATCGGAAAGGTGCACTTCGATAACTGGGGTGGTGATCGCCTTGATCGCGTCCAAGAGCGCGATTGAGGTGTGAGTGTAGGCGGCAGCGTTGAGGATAACCGCTTTCGCGCCTTCGGCTTGCGCTTCATGAAGCCAATCGACCAGCATGCCCTCGTGATTGGTTTGGCGCATATCAATAGAAAGGCTGAGTTCGCTCGCGCGATCCTCCAACATTCCGGCAATTTCATCGAGAGTGGTCGAGCCATAGATTTCGGGCTCGCGTAGGCCCAACAGATTGAGGTTAGGGCCGTTGAGGACGAAAACAGTGTCGGACAAGTTTGTCATTATTCGGGAATAGCGTGTTCCCAAGCCTTGTGAAAGCCGGTGGCGCTATTGGGATCGCAGAGTCAATCTTAACCGAGGTTCCTATTGGTCCAGGAACGCGACGATTTGCTCGCGCAGTCTTTTGTTTTGTGAGGGAAGGGAATCTAGAACGTCTTCAGCAGTCGAACCTTGCCTTCCTTCCACAAGCCGCTTCATGCCCCAATTGGGAAAGCTGCGTTCTGCGATTTCCTCGCGCAGCAATATCCGGATGTTATCATGACGATCGTCCGCGCTGAGCGTTGATAAGAGCGCGTCAACTTCTGCGGCGGGCCCTTCCAACACCTGAAAAAAGCGATCGTTGGAGAAAATCAGAAAGCCAGTGAGGTCGCGGCGACTGTTATTTCTCGCGGACGCCTCAACGATTTTAAACACGTCCCCAGATTGCAGCCTCGCTGTCGCGTCGCTGACATAGGTAAGAGTAATCACAGTCCTTGTCCCCTAGCTTGAGCAAGGCTTACCCTATCTTGATTTTCAATCGATCACACGGATGAGAATATGAGTTTTACGGGAATTTCGGTGGCATTGAGGCCCGCATGAATGGAGGCCACTGCGGGCGGTCACTTATCAACGCCCTTTACCTTACCCCATTGGCGCGCGGCGGTGTAACCTAGATAGCCGGTGCCAAAAAGCGCATAGAGCGGCTCCGGCAGTCCGTTCAAATATGCGTTCATGCCAGCGGCAATATCCCTAGCCGTTTGCGGGTTGAATGCGGCGAGAACGCCCATCGGCAGCGCCCATAAGATCATCGCATACATCACATAGAGGAAACTGGGGCGCGCGCGGCTAGTCCATGGATCGACTGATTGCGCTTCGGCGACGATCGCCTGCAAGCGCGCCTCGATCAGGCTCATTTCCTGGGACCCTTCGAGTTTGATCAATTCGAGCTTCGCTTTGGCCCGCGCTTCTTTGTCGGGAATGATCTTGTCGATAATCGAGGTGATCGGTCCGAGAAGTGTTTCAAGAATGGCCATGTTCGCATGCTCCGAATTGCTGAGTCGGGCAAAGAAATAACCACATCGGTTATTGTAGGAAACTTAAGGTGCCATTTATGCTTTGTCGGCCTCCGCAAGCAAGCGCTCAGCCAGTGCCAGATGCGGACGATCAATCATATTGCCATCAAGGGCTAATGCGCCCGCACCGGGATTGTCCGCAAAGGCCTGAACAATGGCGCGCGCATGGGCGATTTCTTCGGCACTTGGTGTGAAGGCGGTGTTGATTGGTGCGACTTGAGCGGGGTGAATGGCCAGCATTCCGCGAAAACCTTGCGCTCGGACCGAACGGGCACGGGTCTCTAGCGCTTCAAGGTCGCGAAACTCAGGCTGTACCGTCTCAATCGGCGCTACGCGGGCTTTGACTGCTCCGACCAAACATAGGCTGCGGGCGAGTTCAAAGACAGGCAGATACTCGCCATCTGCGCCGCGTTGCTGACTGGCACCCAATTCGCTTGAGAGGTCTTCCGCGCCCCAACTCATCGCCACCAGTCGCGGTGCGCATTCATAGCTACCCGTGGTGAACATCGCTGCGGCGGTTTCTGTGACCAGGGCGGCGACTTTGATCGAACCGACCTCCAATCCGGCTGCTTTCTCGCGTTCTTCGAGCATCGCGTCGAGCGTTTCCACATCGTGCCCGCCCTCGGCCTTGGGCAGAAACACGCCGCCAGGCTGTGCGGAAACAATCGCGTCGAGATCGTCAATGGCCCAATCGCTAGAAAGCGGGTTCACGCGGACCCAAACACGGGCGCGATCCGGAGCGCTTGCCAGCGCTTCAATCACCGCCTCACGCGCCGCAGCTTTGTTTTCCGGCGCGACCGAATCTTCAAGATCGAGCAGCGCAATGTCCGCCTCGCTCGCAATCGCTTTGCCCATCTTTTTGGCACTATCACCCGGGGCAAACAGCCAGCTGCGCATCCTTGGCATGGTGTTGTCGCGGTCAGTCATAAAAACGCTCCTGTCGAACAGGGCATTAGGACGCAGTTATTGCGGCGTCCACTCCGCTAAAATGAGCCTTCAAATGTAAGACGGAAGATCGTTCCAAAGCTGCGGCCGCGATCTTCAGTAAAGTCTACGATCCCCGCAGAGCGGTCCACAAAAACGGTGCGCTCAAAATTGTCGGCTTGGTTGAGAATGTTGGCGATAGTCGCGCGGATAGTTAGGCCCGCAACGTCTTTGTTCTCGATAAAGGCGCTCGCAAAAGCGAAGGAATTGGAGTCCAGACTGATTTCATCAAGCCGCACATCAAGTGCTTGCTCACGGTGACTAAAACTGCCGCCAATCGCCCAATTGGTACCACCAAGATCGTGACGCAGGTCGCCTTCGATATTCAGCAATGTGTTCGAGGACAAGCGCCGGTCAAAACCCAACAATGGATCTGCGACGGAGCTATCCGTGAACAGGAAGCTCAGGTCAAACCGCGTGCCTTTCCAACCCAAACCTTCTGACAACAGCGTTAAATCCCCATCCACGCCCCAAAATTGCGCCGATGGGAGATTGCCAGCCGCTTGTTCGCCGCCGGGCAGGGGTATCTGGTCAACAATATCGGTGATGTCTTCATAAAACGGACGGATGTTCAACGATCCGAACGCGCTAAGTCCGATGGTAGCTTCAACCTCGAAAACCCAGCTTTGCTGCGGAACAAGGTCGGCGTTGGTCGCGTCTTCGCGGTCATCATTCAGGTCAACGGTAGCAATGAAGTCGAAGAAGCTGAGTTGACCCACTTGCCGTTCTACGCGGCTGGCGATGCTGATTGTGTCGCTAGCCTTCCAATCGAGCGCGACAAAGCCTTTGGGCCGCCAGAAAGTGCGGGTTTGGCCCAACTCACCAGTTTGGCTGATTTCGGAATACTCTGCGCCGCCGGACAGCTGCAATTGCAGGTTTGAGGCGAGCGGGCGGCTATAAGTAATACCGAAATCTGCGCGGTCCTCTTCCACTCGGGCGCTCGCGCCATCAAATTCGACCGGCTGAAGATTGCCAGCCGCGTCGCGCTCCTCCAGTGTTGAGGTGATGTCGAGGAAATTGCGCACACCCTCTGCGGCGAACAGAACATCTCCGCCAAGCGCAGGAATGCTGTATTCAGAACGCAGGATCGTTTCGCCTTCATCGGCGTCGCGCAGAAACACACTGCCCGTTGGTGGGCTGCCGTCGGCAAAGGTGGTCAGGACTTGCGAGCTTGTCGGGCTGTCTTCGTAGCGGTGATAGGCAATTAGCTTTAGACGGCCCGGGCCAAACTCAAACTCATAATCCGCGCCAAGCTCAAAATTGTATTCATCTTCAGTGCGCTCAAATTCGCGAAAACGGTCACTCGCTTCGATAGTGCCGGAACGTTCTGAGGTTTCAGTGTTGCGGAAGAAGAAGCCTTGCACTTCGCCCGTCAGGTTCAGCACATTGCCATTGTCCGCGACCCGGGCATAGGAGCCCGCGAGACTGGGCCGATCGGAATTGAAATTAGCTTGCTCATCGCGTGTGTCGATAAGCGCGCCGCTGGCATCAAAGACGCGTTCAATTCCGTCATTGCCGCGCCTGTTCGAATCGTTTTCAAGCGCGAGAGTCCAGTCGGTCTTCGCGCCGCCGCCTGCAATCGAGACCCGCGCGTCAAGCAATTGAGCTGGCACGCCGCGACTGCGGACTATCGGGTTGTAGCGAAACTGTCCGGTAATCTTTCCAGAATTGCCGGTGATGACGTTGAGAACTTGCCCGGTAAGCCCGCCAATATCTAGGCTAGCTCCGTCTACCAGCTCTAGCCGGACCACATCTTCGACAGGAATACGGCCAAGAGCGTCGACCGGCCCGTTCGACTTGCCCGAAATGCGCCGGCCATTGATAAGAGCATTGGTGTCCGCTTGGCCCAGTCCTCGTGCGTTGCCACCTTCGCGGATGGAAAACCCTGGCACCTGACGCGCTAGGTCGAGAGCGTTACGCGGCGCGAACCGCTCAAAGTCCTGCGGAGTGAATGTGCGGCGCGCGTCAGTGGATTGATCGGGGGGAGGCGCTTTTTCCGCAACCGGTTCTTGCACTTCAAAGGTGCCAGTCGCGGAATCGGAGGACTCTTGCGCTCGCGCGTGAGCGTTCGACGCGGAGGCCAAAAGGGTGGCCAGCGCCAAATGTCGTATTTTTCCGCTCATCAAGGTGCCTCTAACGCAATCTTAGCAGCCTTGTTCCTTGCGCGGGCAAGAAATAAACAGAAAGTCGATGAACGCTCCACTGGTCGGGACGACTGGATTCGAACCAGCGACCCCCACACCCCCAGTGTGATGCGCTACCAGACTGCGCTACGTCCCGGATCCAGTGGAGGCGCGCCGTATAGGCCGCAGGGTTCAAGCGCGCAAGCGTGATTGATGCCGGGTTTTGCCAAAGCCTTCGGTGTGGCCCGATTGCGGCGGGCTTGCATTGCTGCTACGCGCGCCCACTTGATAGAAATAGGGTTGCGAAGCAGCGCAATTAGCAGCGCTGGCAAGCGACTGAGAACGACAACAAACGCATTCGCGAATAGGGCACAGAGAGCCATGTTAGATATTTTGACCACTGCCGGAGCTGCCGCGGGAAATACACCGCCGGCTTGGATGACTTGGCTGCCAATTGTTGGCATGGTGCTGATATTTTGGTTCTTGATCATTCGGCCTCAGATGAAGCGCCAGAAAGAGCATCAGCAAAAGGTCGCAGGCCTGAAAAAAGGTGATCAGGTTGTCACTCAGGGCGGTCTTGTTGGCAAAATTGCCAAGGTTGACGACGATTATGTCCATATCGATCTGGCCAAAGATGTGCGGGTCAAAGCGATCCGGCACACCATCGGCGATGTCATCCCACCCGGTGGGAAGGCAGCAAACGACTAAGGCATTCAAAGAGGGGCAAGCGCGACGGCGCGCTGAACCATCACCAATCGGATTGAGATCTCGCGACTATGCTTGAATTTCCACTTTGGAAGAAAATTTGGCTGTGGGGGCTGACTTTGCTCGCTGCGGCAGCGGCTGTGCCTTCGCTGCTCGTAACCAGCGGCGTTGAAATAAGCGATGAATCGTCGCTGCCGCAGGTCAATCTTGGGCTCGATCTGGCGGGTGGCAGCCACTTGCTGCTCGAAGCGGATCCAGAGGATGTTGCTAAGGCCAATCTTGAAAATCTTGAAGAGAATGTCGAGCGCGAGCTGGACAATGAGGATATTGAGTTTGGCGACATGTCGCGTTCGGCTGGTGAATTGTCATTCATGCTCGACAGCGCCAGCGATATCGACAAAGCGCGCGGTGCACTTGAGCAGATTATGCAAGGCGAGGGGTTGACCCGGGCATGGGATTTGTCGGTGGTCGATACGCAGCGCATCGTGCTCACTCAAACCTCTGGCGGGGCCAGCCAAGAAGTCGATCAGACCATGGAAACCGCAACCGAGGTCGTGCGCAAACGGATTGACGAACTCGGCACTCGCGAACCGACGATCATTCGCCAAGGCGACACGCGGATTGTAGTGCAGGTTCCCGGCCTCGAAGACCCTGAAGCGTTAAAAGAGCTGCTTGGCCAGACCGCACAGCTTGAATTCAAGATGGTCGACGATGATGCGCTGCCTGAGAATGTCGCGGCAGGAATTGCGCCCACGGGCAGCCAGATTTTCCCATATTCTTCCGACGATCCTGACACTCCGGGCCAACCCGTAGCAGTGGAGCGGCTTGGCGGTATTCGTGGTGACAGCCTGACCGGTGCGACGTCAGGCAAAGACCCGCAGACGAATGAGGATGTGGTCAATATCCAGTTTGACCAGCAGGGCGGGCAGAAGTTCGCCGATCTAAGCACGAAAAACGTCGGCAAGCGGTTTGCGATCATCCTAGATGGTGAAGTGCTCTCCACACCCTTCTTCCGCGAACCTATTTTGGGTGGGCAAGCGCAAATTTCTGGCAGTTTCGATGCGGATAGTGCGGCCAATCTCGCCATTTCCTTGCGCTCAGGCGCGCTCCCGGTTGAATTGGATGTCGTCGAAGAACGCACAGTTAGCGCGGAGCTTGGCGCGGATTCAATTCGCAAAGGCATGATCGCAATGCTCATCGGTTCGCTGGCGGTGATCGCATTGATGATCGCGACTTATGGCCGCTTTGGTATTTATGCGACGGTCGCTTTGACGTTCAACGTGCTGATCTTGCTTGGCCTTATGGCGACGGGGAACTTCACACTCACTCTGCCCGGCATTGCAGGTTTCGTGCTGACAGTCGGCGCGGCGGTGGACGCCAACGTGCTTATCAACGAACGCATACGCGAGGAACGAAAGCGCGGGCGCAAAGTCGTCGCTGCGGTGGAGAATGGTTATAAAGAGGCCAGCCGCGCGATCTACGATGCTAACA
>CAZOLE010000061.1:2742-8816 GCA_964580445.1 uncultured Porphyrobacter sp. | reverse complement strand
TTCCAAATGCGGTGCCACAACTTGCGGAAAGATCTCGAAATTCCTCGTCGCTCCGCCAGACGGCGTGAACCAACGCGACGTCAACAATCCGAACGCGAAACTGAAAAAGCGCAAGCTTCTGGGGCTGCCAGTGCTTTTCAACTTTAAGGAAGAATCCAGCCTGTGGCGTGGACGGATCTATGATCCGGTGAGCGGCAAGAGCTATCGCTCGGTCGTCCGCCGCAAGAGTGCAAATGTGCTAGAAGTGAAAGGCTGCCTTGGCCCGTTTTGCCAAACCCAAATTTGGCGCCGGGCGCGTTAGAGACCGACTTTCTCCGCGAGTTGCTGGGCTGCGTCCTTAGGCGACATTTTGCCATCATCCTCGCGGTCGACCGCGTAATTCGCCTCGCGCATCGCTTCGACTGAGATGCTGTCAATCAGGGGCTCTAGCGCTGCGATCAACTCTTCATCCTCGGCAATGCGAGGGGAGAGCATCAACATCGCATCATAACTGGGTAGGGCTTCACGCGGGTCTTCGAGTACGACCAGTCTGTCAGCTGCAATCCGCCCATCGGATGTATAGGCGCTGATCACATCGGCTTCACCAGACTTCAAAGCGTTGTACATAAAGGTAGGCGAGAAGTTGCGTGTTTCGCCTACTCGTAAGCCATAGGCATCGCGCACTGCGATCCATTCGGGTCGTTCAAAGAACTCCGGATCACCGCCAATGGTCAGTTGCGGCGCAACTGCGATCATGTCTTCGAGCGAGCTAACGCCCAACTCTTGCGCGCGGTCACCGCGCATCGCAAAGGCGTATGCGTTCTCAAAACCCAACCGTCCCAGAACGACGATGCCGTTTTGCTCGCGGTCCCATGTGACAATCGCCTCGTACATTTCGTCGCGGCTCGCGCTGTCAGTGCGCTTCATTTCGTTGGTCCAGATCGTGCCCGTGTAATCGACCGATATATCGACACTGCCCGAAGCAACCGCGCTGTGCACCACCGCTGATCCCAAACCATCGCGATATTCGACATTGTAGCCTGCCGCTTCCAGCCGCGCGCCGATCAATTGCGCAAGGATATACTGTTCAGAGAATTGCTTGGACGCGATCACGATTGTATCTTCGTCATCGCCCCCGGATTGATAGGTCAGCGCGGCTAAGATGCCCAAAACCACCGCCAGCATCCCGCCGCCATATTGCCAGCGTTTGCGGTTTGCGAGGCCGCGCTCAATCAAGCCCAGCAGCATATCGACGATAAGCGCCAGACCAGCACTGGCAATGCAGCCCGCGACCACCAAGGCCCAGTTTTGTGTCTGCAATCCTGCAAAGATAGGGTCGCCAAGGCTGGGTTGACCAATTGTGGTCGAAAGAGTCGCCGCACCGATAGTCCAAACGCTGGCCGTGCGGATGCCCGCCATTACGAAGGGCGCGGAAAGTGATGCTTCCACCATCGTCAGTTTTTGCCAGCTTGTCATCCCAACCCCGTCGGCGGCTTCGAGCACGCCGGGATCTAGATTGGCCTGAGCGGTGACCGCGTTTCTGAGGATCGGGAGCAGCGCATAAAGCGCCAGCGCAAGCAAGGCGGGAAGGAAACCAAGCGTTGGCAAGTCTTCGCCGAACACCGCGCGCAATGACAACAGGATGGGGAAGAACAATGCGAGCAACGCCAGTGCTGGGATCGTTTGAACAAGGCTCGCAAAGCCCAGAGCGATGCGCGCAACGATTGGTGAACGGCTGGCCCAAACCGCGAGCGGCAGCGCGACACAAATGCCCAGCCCAATCGCCGAAGCCGAAAGCACGATATGCGCTGCGAGCTTGTCGCCAAGGCCCAGCAGGATTTCCCAGATGCCGCTCATGCTTTAGCACCTTGCTTTTCCATCACGGCGAGCTTTTCCGCTTGCTGGCGAGGCACAGCGACTAGGCTTTGGGCGATGTCGCCGCCTTCTCCGGCAAGAAGCTGAGCCGGGGTGCAATCGGAGACTATAGCCCCTGCATCCATCACCAACACCCGATCCGCGAGCAGTAACGCTTCGGCCATGTCATGTGTGACCATGATTGTGGTGAGGCCAAGTTTGTCGTGCAACTCGCGCACTTTCTCACCCAAAGCGTTGCGGGTGATCGGGTCAAGCGCGCCAAAGGGCTCATCCATCAAAAGCAATTCAGGTTTGTTAGCCAGCGCGCGAGCTACCCCAACACGCTGACGCTGCCCGCCAGAGAGCTCGTCAGGCATGCGGTTTGCCATATCCGGTTCAAGCTCGACCAGTTCTAACAGTTCTTGAATGCGTTCAGTGGGCAATTTCTCGCCGCCAAGCCGCGGGCCAATCGCGATATTCTCGCCCACGCGGAAATGCGGAAACAGGCCAATACCCTGAAACACATAGCCCACACGGCGGCGCAAGCGAGATTGCTTGACGTTGGTGACGTCTTCATCGCCGAACAATACGCGCCCGCTGCTCGGTTCGGATAGCGTGTTGACCATCTTGAGAAGCGTCGATTTGCCCGATCCCGAAGCACCGACCAAAGCAACAAAGCTGCCCGCTTCGACCGTGCAAGTCACACCACCCAGTGCGATCACGTCGCCATAGCGCCGCGTGACATTATCAAACCGTAGAATTGTGGAGCTTGCCTTGGTCTCAGTGGCCATGCAGCCGTTACGTAACGTTCAAATCCCTATCGGGCTAGGGCTTGGTTTGGGATAAGTATCTCGGCATGCAATCCTTCTTTGCGCCAATCGAATTCCAACTCCCCACCGAGCTGGTGTTTGACAGTCATATCAATCAACCTCGACCCGAATCCTTGGTTGGATGGCTCAGTGGTTGGAGGACCGCCCAATTCTTGCCATGTGAGATTGACCGAACCGTTGGTTCCTTCAACGCTGATTGACACGCTGCCATCCGCAACGCTCAATGCGCCATACTTCGCCGAATTGGTCGCAAGTTCGTGTATAATGAGGGCCAAAGGTGTCGCGGCGTTCTGGCCGTATTCAACCTGTGCACCTACGATCGCAATCGCGCCTGCGCCATCTATCCCATAGGGCAATGTTAGCGCGCGAAGCAGGTCGCACAGCTTGCCTTTCTTGGTTGTCTCAGATTGCAATGCGACCGATTGCGCACGCGACAGCGCTCTTAAAGCTTCGCTCAGCTTCGCTGCGAAACCTTCAAGTTTTTCGTCGCCGCGCGCATTAAGCGTGACCAAACCGATAATGATCGAGAAGATATTCTTGATCCGGTGCGCCAGCTCACCGGCCAACAATTCGCGTTCCTGCGAAATGGAATAGCGTGCGTGAATGTCGGTTAGCGTGCCGAACCAACGCGCTGTGTCTGGTTGATTGGTGGATGGGACCGCACGCGAAATGACCCAGCGATAAGAGCCATCGGCATGACGCAGGCGCCACTCATCTTCAAACATTGTGGCGTTCTTCATCGCGTGATCAAACTTCGCGAGTGAGGCTTCGAAATCCTCCGGGTGAATGACTTTGAGCCAATCTTCGGTCTCTTGCGGCGGCTTTGTGCCTGTCACTTCAGCGAAGCGGTTGTTGAAATAATCCCACGCCATGCCTGGCGCCGCGGACCAAGCAATATCGGGCAAACTGTCGAGCACAAATTGGATACGGTCCTTGCTCGACGCCAACTCTGCGTTAGCGAAGTTGCGTTCACGGTGCCCTTCGAGCGCACGCATCACAGATTGCGCGAGAACTTCCAACCCTTCCCTTTGGAAATCGGTTAAGCCGTCCGGGCGTGGTTCCAAATCTGATATGCACAGCGCGCCAAGTGGAGCGCCCTCTGCAGAGATCAGCGGCACGCCTGCATAGAATCGGATGCCGGGCGCATCAGCAACGACGGAGTAACTCGCCACATTGTTATCCGCCTTGGTGTCGCGAATTTCGACAAAGCCTGATTGCTGCATAGCGTAGGCGCAAAGGCTATAACTGCGCGGGATCTTAGGTGCGCCATCCAATCCCAAATGCGCGACGGCGAGTGGTTCGTGGCGTTCGATCAAGTTCACAAGCGCAATAGGAGCATCGCACAACTTCGCCGCAAATTGAGTGATAGCGGTAAGTTCGCTATCCCCTTCAAGTCCCTCGACGCCATAGCTTGCGAGAACCGCAAGCCGTACATCTTCGTCGCAGACCGCTTGCCCGGCACCTGCGTCGCTTGAGCGTGCGTTAAGGTTTACCTCAGTCATGTTTCTGGCCCCGTCGGTAGCCTGTTAGTAGCACTGGCTTCAAAATCAAAATTAAGGAGCAGTATTTCTGGTCCGAACACTGCGAACAAGCGGCTAGGCATGGGAGCAGAGCACAGATCGGATGGAGGACGGTATGCGGTGTTAAGAGCAGTTGCCCTTGCGTAACCCTGCGACAATCCGCACAAGCAGATGGCCCAGTGATTGGGCGGGAGAGAGTTACCCTTGCGACATAATGAAACCCGCAAAGTCTCGATACTTTCGCGTATCGTCAACCGGATCATCCTGTTTTTCTATCGCTGGAAGGGTTGGACGATTAAAGGCTCACTGCCCAAAAATTTGAAGAAGTACGTTATCGCTGGAGCGCCACACACGTCGAATTGGGACTTTGTGTTCTTTGCTGGCGCAACCAAAGAAGAGCAGATTCAGCCCAATTTCATGGGCAAACACACGCTTTTCAAAGGGGTTATGCGGAACTTCATGCTCGATATGGGCGGTATCGGGGTCGATCGTTCAAAAGCGGGCGGCACAATTGAGCAAATGAAGGCCGAATTTGCGCAACGTGCAGAATTGGCGCTGGTTATAGCAGCAGAAGGTACTCGCAAGAGCGATGGCAAATGGAAGTCCGGTTTCTATCGGATCGCTGAAGCAGCGCAGGTGCCGATTGTTCCGGCCTTTGCAGATAACAAGCGGATGGTGATCGGATTTGGCCCGCCGATGATGCCAACTGGCAATTACGGCGAAGACTTGCTCAAGATTGCGCAATGGTTCCGTTCAAAAATCCCCGACTATGAGCGCTACAAGGTCCTAGAACAGCAAGCGCGCGACATTATCGCAGGCAAGAATGACCTCTAATTGCTCTGAATTGGTTCAAGTGCCTTAATTGATCGACGAATGCGTTGGGTTGATGCAAAAAAGGCAACGACAGGTCCTTTAAGCCGCGCGACCTTTCGCCTATCTATCACGAAAAGGTAGGAGGGCTCGGCAATGGTACTGTCGGAAGAAGCCAGAAATACGGAGCGTGCGCGGATCGCGCAGCTTGTGCTTGATCTGGTCGACGCGCGCGGTTCCCAAGTCGCCTATCCGACAGTGCTGTCGGAAAGCGGACTTACGCGTAGCCGGTTCGAGCAATTGTTCGACAGCGAAGACGATCTGTTCGATGCGGTGGCAAACCTTTGGCTGCGACCTCACATTGAGGCGATGGAGGAGGTGCTCAGCACCGATCTGCCTCCGGCGCGCAAGATGTACGAATTCTTCCGTCGCCGCTTTGTCATCAATCTTGAGCTGTTCAAAGCGGACCCGGAAAAGTTCACGATCATTTGCGAAATGGGGGCCGCCAATTTCGAGAAAATTCGCTCGTATATCGACTTAGCGGATCACTATCTGTGCGAGATTATTGTCGAAGCGCAGGCCGACGGACACTTTGCCGGGTTGGGCATCGACGAGACTTTGTCGCTCATCAATCAAATGGTGTCTAACTACACGTTGCAAGATGCAATCGTGATTATTGGCGACAAGTTGACCGAGCGAAAACTCGCGCGGATCATCGACACATTGTTTATCGGTTTGTCGAGCGAAGCGGGCGAAGAGGCCGCGGGCGTCAATACGTTGCGGGTCGCGTCTTAAGCAATCGGAGCGCTTAGCGCTTGCGATCCTTGAATTGCAGAACATTGGCTGGAAGCTTGGGTTTCGGTAAGCGGCTGCGGCGCTCGTCTGACAAAGCGTATTTGAGGCTCGCGCCCACCATCACCGCCGATACCACCAAGATCGCTCCGGCCCAGAACCAATGCGGCAAGAACAACGACGCTTCGATTTGGCCGGTGTCCGATAGCATGCGCTGACCGCCGATTACCGCTTCTTCAGTGAACAGGTAGTTGAAATCGCGCAGCATGCTCATCGCCGCAAGCACGCC
>CAZOLE010000061.1:0-2642 GCA_964580445.1 uncultured Porphyrobacter sp. | reverse complement strand
CCCATTTCGTGGAACCATGTGGTCAGGATCGCGAAGGGATAGATGATGTAATTGCCTAGCGGCAAAGCTGGCAAAAACAGGACAACCACCACTGCCAACACAAGACGGCCCACTTGTTCAGCCTGGCTGCCGGGCCTGACAATGGATTGCATGGTTAGCCGTCCGCCGGTTTGGGGGCAGCGGGAGGCGCAACGCTGCCTTCACCGACTTCATTGTCGCGCCAGATCGGGATTGAGCCGCGCGCCTTGCCTTGCGCATCGACTTTCGTGCGATAGGCCTTGGCGGCCTCTTCGTCCTCGGAGCGCTGCTCTTGCAGGATAGACCAACTGGCAAGGAACAGGCCAGCGATCAAAGGTCCTAAGACTACGCCTGAAAAGCCAGCAAGAGTGATCCCGCCAAGCGTGGTTATGAGGATCATCCAATCGGGAATTCCGGTGTCGCGCCCCACCAGAATGGGGCGCAGCACATTGTCGACCGAGCTGATGACGATAAAGCCAAAGGCTAGCACAAACACGCCTTCCCAAACCGAGCCGGTTAGCAGCAGCCAAATGCCTGCCGGGGCCCAAACAAGGCCAGTCCCGATGACTGGGAGCAGCGAGAGGATGCCCATCAGCACTGCGAACAAAAGCGGTGAAGGCAAACCAATAAAGAAGAACATCAGCCCGCCAAGCGATCCTTGAACGAGACCGACTACACCCGTTCCTTTGATCGTTGCGCGGACAATGCCAAGGAACCGTTCCGCCAACCGGTCGGCAATTGCACGGTCAACCGGAGCGGAATGCAGGATCGTCTCTCCGATCCGGCTGCCATCGCGCAGCAGGAAGTAGGTCACATACAGCCCGACACCAAAGGCAAGGAAGAAGCTGAGCGCTCCACTGCCGATCGAATAGGCCTGACTGGCAAGGAAGCCTGCGCTTTCGCCGAGTATTTCTTGTAGGCTTTCCTGCGCGCTGGAGAAGTCGGAGAAGCCGCTATCGTCCACCGCATCCTGAACCAATGTTGGTAGAGCGCCGTAGACCTGCCGAAATAGTCCAGCCAGATCGACCGGGTCACGCTGGAACACTGCAATCAGATCGAGCGCTTGAGCGACCACTAAGGTGCCGATCCACAAGGCCGGCAGTAAGACTGCGAACATGATGATCAAGAGCGACAGGATTGCGGCTGGATTGCGCTTGCCACGACATCTCTTCAGCGACCACTTATAGAGTGGCTGAAACATGATTGCGGCTAATGCGGACCACAAGAGTGCGGTAAAAAACGGCCAAACAATGACGAGAAACGCTAGCGAAACAGCCCCAAGGATCAGCAGAAAGCTGGCATGTTGCAGATCGCTGGTGTGATTTGGTTCATTCACCATTTCTTGTCGATCTTGGCCCTCACTTAAGAAACATCAAGCATCCGATGCTTTTAAACATCAAGATTCGCAACATTAAGCGCATTATCCTGAATGAATTCACGCCGAGGTTCGACAACATCCCCCATCAGGCGGGTAAAAATCTCATCTGTCACATCGGCGTCTTCGACTTTGACCTGCAAAAGCACGCGGTGTTCGGGATCAAGCGTGGTCTCCCACAATTGTTCCGCGTTCATTTCGCCTAGCCCTTTGTAGCGCGCAATAGCGAGACCCTTGCGGCCGGTAGCGAAGACCACATCGAGCAGCTGGGTCGGCCTCGAAATTGTGTCGTCATCCATTGCGGCGGGGATTTCTTCTGCATCACCTTCTTGGGTGCCCGCAGCCTCAGGGGTATCGCCAGCTTTGATAAAGCGAACAGGGGTCGTGTAGGCGTCGGCTTGCGGCTCAGCCAGGCCATGCAGTTTGAGCGCTTCGGCGCTGGTAAGGAACCGCGCTTCGATATCGTGCACATCGGTTACGCCGCGCCATGCACGGGAGAATTGGACATTGCCATCTTCGCGAATGCTAGCGCTCCATTTGGCATCGGCGTCGCCCAGTTGCATCCGCTCAGCGGTCTGGTCGAGAGCTTTGGCCCGCGCATCAATTGATAGCGCCGGGTCAAGCGCTCCTGTTAGCGCCATCTGCTCGACAATTGCCGGGTCATAGCGCCGCGGGACAAATGCAATGAGGTTGCGAAGACGCAAAGCCTGATCAATCAGGGCGCGCAAATCCTCGCCAGAGCGCGCGCCACCCGCGGTTTCAAGCACGCGGCCTTCCAGCCCTGCATCCACCAGATAGCGATCCAGGGCTGCCTGATCTTTGAGGTAAACTTCGCTGCGCCCTTTATTGACTTTGAAAAGAGGCGGTTGCGCGATGAACAAGTGCCCAGCTTTGACGATCTCAGGCATTTGCCGGTGGAAGAAGGTCAGTAACAGTGTGCGGATATGCGCGCCGTCAACATCGGCGTCGGTCATGATCACGATCTTGTGATAGCGAAGCTTTTCGAGGTCGAATTCGTCGCGAATGCCGGTGCCCATCGCTTGGATTAGCGTGCCGACTTCTTTTGACGAGATAATCCGGTCAAACCGCGCTCTCTCAACATTGAGGATCTTACCCTTAAGCGGCAAGATCGCTTGTGTTTTGCGGTCGCGGCCTTGTTTGGCAGAGCCGCCAGCGGAATCACCCTCGACCAGAAACAGCTCAGCTTTGGTCGCGTCACGTTCCTGACAATCGGCGAGCTTGCCGGGCA
>CAZOLE010000060.1:0-8827 GCA_964580445.1 uncultured Porphyrobacter sp. | reverse complement strand
TTAGATGGCCGACACATTGCGATCTCATGTTCTATTGGCAGTAAGCGAATGGAAATTGCGCAAGACGCGCGATCACAAATCAACCACGCAGACTACGCGTTGATGGTTGCGAAGAAGCAAGGCAAAAACCGGGTCGTGATGTTCGACGAAGTGCAAGCGCGCGAAGCCGGCGCTCGTCTGCGGATTGAAAATGCACTGCGGCATGCGATGTTGGAAGAAGAGATTGAAATCGTCTTCCAACCGCAGGTCGATCTGAATTCGAATGTCGTCGAGCGAGCCGAAGTGCTTGCCCGATGGGAGAACGCTGTAGTCGGCCAAATCGAACCCCAGCGTTTCATCAAGATCGCCGAAGAAAGTGGCCTAATTACAGGCATCACTTTGTTGGTGGTGAAAAAGGCTCTCGAAGAACTGGCGTCTTGGCAAAAGCCAATTCCACTCTCGATCAATTTGTCCAGTCACGATCTGATCTCCGATTCCACGATCGATGCGATCATCGAAATGGCTGTAGATGCCGGCATCGATGCTTCAATGATTGAGTTCGAGGTGACAGAGACGGCCATGATGGCTGACTTTGAAAAGGCGGCAGCCAACCTTCGACGCATGTCAGATGCGGGCTATTCGATCGCTTTAGATGATTTCGGAACTGGCTATTCGAACTTTAGCTATCTGCGCGCGCTTCCGATCGACAAGCTCAAGATTGACCGCTCTTTCATTGAAAATCCCGGTGATCCTATGACCGAGAAAATGCTCGGCTCCTTGGTCGGCATGGCGCGCGTGCTTGGCGTGAACTGCCTACTTGAAGGGGTTGAGGATGAGGTGCGGTTGGTAATGGCCAAGCGTGCTGGCGTAGAATCCGTTCAAGGTTATCTGTTTGGCAAGCCGATGGACGCTGTCGAACTACAAATTCTGGCCGATACGGATTTGAGCCAATTGAAAGCGGGCTAATGAAAAGGCCGCCCGGATTGCTCCGAACGGCCTTTCTTTGAATTGCTTGTAGAAGCGGCGCTTTTACGAGCTGTAATACATATCGAACTCAACCGGGGCAGGCGTGGTTTCAAGGCGCATGACCTCTTCCCACTTGAGCTCCGCATAGGCATCGATCTGATCTTTCGAGAAGACATCGCCTTTGAGCAGGAATTCGTGATAAGCTTCAAGTGCTTCAAGGGCTTCACGCAAAGATCCGCACACGGTCGGCACTTGCGAAAGCTCGGCTGGTGGCAAGTCGTAGAGGTTCTTGTCCATTGCCTCGCCTGGGTGGATCTTGTTTTCGATCCCGTCGAGGCCAGCCATCAGCAATGCTGAGAAGGCAAGGTAAGGGTTCGCCAGAGCATCTGGGAAACGGAACTCAACGCGTTTAGCTTTCTCACCAGCGCCGTAAGGAATACGGCAAGAGGCCGAACGGTTGCGCGCCGAATAAGCGAGCAGAACCGGTGCTTCAAAACCCGGGACCAAACGCTTGTAGCTATTGGTGGTTGGGTTGGTGAATGCGTTCAACGCCTTGGCGTGTTTGATCACGCCGCCAATGTAATAGAGGCAGTTTTCCGACAGACCGGCATATTCATTGCCAGCGAAGGTCGGTGAACCGTCTTTCCAGATCGACATGTGGCTATGCATGCCAGAACCGTTATCGTCTTTGATTGGCTTGGGCATGAAAGTCGCGGTCTTGCCATACGCATGGGCGACCTGATGCACGACATATTTATAGACCTGCACTTCATCAGCGGCTTTGGTCAGCGATGAGTAGGTGATGCCAAGCTCGTGCTGCGCAGCGGCCACTTCGTGATGGTGCTTGTCCATCTTGAGGCCGATATCCATCATCGTGGAAACCATCTCAGCGCGAATATCCATAGCGCTATCGACAGGAGCCACTGGGAAGTAGCCGCCGGTCGCGCGCGGACGGTGGCCCATATTGCCCATTTCGTATTCTTTACCGGTGTTGGTCGGCAATTCGACGTCGTCGATGGCAAAGCCTGAACCGGCATAGCCATCTTCGAAACGAACATCGTCGAACATGAAGAACTCAGGCTCTGGACCGACGTAGACAGTATCGCCAATGCCGGTCGAAGCGAGATAGGCCTCGGCGCGGGTCGCGGTTGAACGCGGATCGCGGCCATAAAGCTGACCATCGGAAGGCTCGATGATGTTGCAGAAGATCGAGATCATTGGCGTTGCGCTGAACGGGTCAACATAAACCGCATCAAGATCAGGTTTGAGGATCATGTCGGATTCGTTGATGTCTTTCCAGCCCGCGATCGACGAACCGTCGAACATCAAACCATCATCAAGCGCATCTTCGTCCATGACGGCGGCTGCCATCGAAAGGTGCTGCCATTTCCCTTTAGGATCGGTGAAACGCAGATCGACCCATTCGATCTCTTCGTCCTTGATGCGTTTTACGATATCTTTTGCGCTCGCCATGTGTGTTATGCCTCCGATTGCATATTGTTCGTGTGGTGTCCGCCATTATGGCGAACGGGAGAGGATGGTGTGGCCTTCAAGTAAGCTCGGTCACACCGCGTCTTCATTGCTCTCGCCGGTGCGAATGCGCAGCGCGCTTTCGATCGACGTGACGAAGATTTTGCCGTCGCCAATCCGCCCCGTCTGGGCGGCCGCTGCAACAGCTTCAACTACGCGCTCGGCCTGATCGTCATCGACGACCACTTCGAGTTTCACCTTTGGCAGGAAGTCGACGACATATTCTGCGCCGCGATAGAGTTCAGTATGGCCCTTTTGGCGGCCGAAGCCGCGCGCTTCGGTGACAGTAATGCCAGAGACGCCGATTTCATGCAGCGCCTCCTTCACTTCATCGAGCTTGAAGGGTTTGATGATCGCTTCGATCTTTTTCACGAAAGCCCCGTTCCTGCGCCAATTCCTTGCCAAAACCCTATCAAGAATTATGCCAAGCTGCGTAACACTTAGAGTGGTTTGTCCCGGCCGGGACGTAAGGAATCACCCTAGGTGCGCAGCGAAGTAGCAACATAATGTCCTTGCGCGCAATGCTGCTGAATTGGTGGTCTTTTTCTGCCTAATTTTTAGGCAATGGTGGTTCGGTCAGAGCCGTAGACCGGTAGTCTCTGATAGGCCGCACATGATGTTGAGGTTTTGGATCGCCGCGCCGCTTGCGCCTTTGCCTAGATTGTCGAGCCGCGCGACTAGGCGCGCTTGCGTTTCATCGTCGCTAGCGTGCAGAGCCAACTCCATCCCGTCCCAAGGATTTTCGCTGCCATTGAGCAAAATTTCCGAAGGTGCATCAGTGCTGGCGTCAAAGGTGATGACAGGTGATGTGTCTGCAAATTCGGCCAGAGCCAACCGCAATTGCGCACAATTAGGCCGGCTCGGAATTGCATTCATCTGCAAGGGAATTTCCACCACCATGCCCCGGATCGCGGGAACAACTGCGGGAGAAAAGACCGGCGTGTGAGCCAGTCCGGCATATTTTCGCATTTCCGGCAAATGTTTGTGGTTTAGGCCAAACCCATATCCGCGCCAGGCCAGATCCAATTCTTCATTGAATCGCTCGATCAAAGCCTTCCCGCCACCGGAAAAGCCGCTCACGGCGTTGACAGTGTAGGGCCAATCAGCGGGCAAAAGTCCCGCGCTTACCAGCGGCGCGACCAAAGCCAAAAAGCCCGTGGGATAGCATCCCGGATTGCTGACGAATTGCGCGTTGGCCACCTGATCCTGCCCGATGAGTTCGGGAAAGCCATAGGTCCATCCATCCGCGACTCGATGCGCGCTAGACGCGTCGATAATCCGCGTGTTCGACCCTTCGGCCAGCGCGACAGCATCCCGCGCCGCGTCATCTGGCAGGCACAGGATGGCCACGTCAGCTTCGTGCAGGGCTTCTTTGCGCGCGGCTTCATCCTTGCGTTCCGAATCGCCAAGCACGAGTAACTCGAACTCTTCGCGGCCTTCCAGCCGTTCGCGGATTTCCAAGCCGGTCGTGCCAGCCGCGCCATCTATGAAAATGCGTGTCGTCATTATGACGCCATCGCTTGTCAGAATTCGGCGAGACCCTCAAGCCGCTCGGTCAAAATATAGCCGCTCGGACCCTGTGGGCCTAAGCAGCACCACACATGGTGTGATCCCATATCGAGCACTTCGACCACGGCGCCCGCGTCCAATTCCACGCTGACTTCGGCATCGCTGCGGGCTGTGTCTAGCATTTGCGCGCCATGAGCGCCGACTTTCGCGCGATGGGGAACGACATAATGTGCAGCCAAATGCGTGCCTGCCAGCGCGATATGCGCAAGGTCGCCGCGCAAGGGCAGTGTGCCCGGGGCAGGTTTTGCCACGGGGCCATTTAGCCCAAGCTTGCCTGTTGGCATCGCATAATCGCAAACCTGCACCGCTGCGCCGTCCATTCCTCGCACTACTTTTGACCCTGTTTGGTTGCGCCTAGCTTGCTTGTTTACCAAAGCCAAGTTGGCGCAAGGTTAAGCCCGTTGATACGCAATGATGCGTGCTAGACGCTGAATGTTACAACAAAAGCCGCGATCAATAGCGCGCTTTGAGCATATGCCAGCTGGCGCGCAGACCATAGGCGGTCCCGCCTTTTGAACGGCCCGGCTTGGGATAGGGTCGCCACGCGAAAGTGTCGAAATGCACCCAATCAATCTCGGCGCCGACAAATTTGTCCAGGAATAACCCAGCTACACTCGCCCCCGCATAGGGGTTGGATTGAGCGTTCACCATGTCGGCGATGTCTGACTTTAGAAAGTCGCGATACGCCTCTGGCAGTGGAAGGCGCCATGGCTCATCGCCATTGGCTTTGCCTGCTTCGATAAGAGCCTGGGCGGTCTCGTCACTGCGGGCCATCAACGCGGCATAGTCCGGGCCAAGCGCTATCCGCGCGGCACCGGTCAAGGTCGCAAAGTCGAGGATCAGGTCAGGATCTTCTTCGCTTGCCCGGGTCAGGGCATCGCCAAGAATCAAGCGCCCTTCCGCATCTGTGTTGTGGATCTCAACGGTTAGCCCTTTGCGGCTGTTCAGCACATCGCCGGGGCGAAAGGCCGGGCCGGACACCGCGTTCTCAACCGCCGGCACAAGCAGGTGTAGCCGCACTTTAAGCCCTGCTGACATGATCATGCCAGCCAGCGCGATCACATGCGCGGCTCCGCCCATATCTTTCTTCATCAAGCGCATGCCGACGGCGGATTTCATGTCCAGGCCACCTGAATCGAAGGTCACGCCCTTGCCGACCAATGCAAGCACAGGGTCGCTCTCATTGCCCCATGTTAGATGCATGATCCGCGGCGCATGATGGCGAGCCGCCGCACGCCCCACTGCGTGAACCATCGGATAACCTTGCTCGAGCGCGTCGCCCTTGGTTGTTTCAAGCTTTGCACCATGCGCCTTGGCGAGCTTTTCCACTTCCGCTTCAAGAGCGGCTGGCCCCATGTCCTCAGCTGGTGTGTTGACGAGATCTCGAACCAGCATTTCAGCGTCGGCCTCGGCAACCATCGCTTCAACCTTGGCGACTTCCTCGGTCAAAAGCACGCGCGGGCCCTTGGGCTTTTCCTCATCCTTGTAGCGGGTGAAGCGGTAATGTGCTGTCAGCCAACCGAACATCGCCTCACCCGGTTGATGGTCGACAAGGCGATAAGTGCCTTCGGGCAGGCGAGTGGCCAATGAAGCGAGGCTGTACGTTTTGAGTTCCTCAGGGTCATTGACGCCGCCAACAGCGAACCATGCATCGCCATCCGGCACAATGCCGACTTGGCCCGACGCACCTTCGAAGTTCTGTCCTTCTAAGCTTGCGCGTTGGCCAGCGCTCAGCGTCTTTGCGAATTCATCAAAACCCGTTTTCGTCGTCAGGTGGATGGCGATGGCGTCTTGCCCACGGTCGGGCAGAATGAGGTCTGCTGTATGAGTCATAAATTGCCAATTAATGCGCCTTTGGCTTAAGTCACGCACGAAGTGATATTCAATGGGGGTTTTATCATGAAAATGGCAGTTCTTGCGGGTGTTTGCGTGTTTGCGCTCGCGGCTTGTTCTGGTCCGGAAACATTCGATCCAGGAAGTGATGAAGTCGAGGATAGGTCAGAATCTGGCAGTGGCGGAAACGCGAAAACTCTCGCTGAAGCAAGTGAAGACCGCGCCAAACGCGAGGCAGAAAAGGCAGCCTCCGCCAAAGCTGACAACTTTAAGGACAACGAAAAGAGTGGCAAAGCTGAGCGCGACTTCAGCTATTCTTGGCCTAAGCAAGTGAGTGCAATCCCCGGGCTTGCAAAATTAATCGGAGAAAAGCGCGACGAAGCTCTCAGTGCGCAAAAGAAGGAATGGAAAGAGTCGGTTGATGAGTTCGGCACTGACGAATGCACCAGCTGCGTCACTCGCGACTTCAGCACCGAATGGAAAGTCATTACCGACCTTTCGCGATTCCTCTCGCTGTCGTCAGGCAGCTACGTCTATGGCGGCGGCGCGCATGGCAATTCGTTCACTGACAGCCTGATCTGGGACCGCAAAGCCGAAGCGTCGATCAACACCATCACATTGTTTAAGTCGACCAGCGCGCTGTGGTCCGCGGCAGGAGATGACTATTGCAAAGCACTGGACAAAGTGCGCGCAAAACGGCGCGGTGAACCGGTACAGGACGGTGGCTTTGGTTCGGAATGCCCCGGGCTTGAAGAGCTGACGCTGATGGCTGGGTCTTCTAATGGCAAGACGTTCGACCGGTTGGGTTTGATTGCGGACCCTTATGTCGCCGGACCCTATGTGGAAGGCAGCTATGAAGTGACATTGCCAGTGTCCAAGTCGATCCTTGACGCAGTGAAACCGGAGTATCGCGAATATTTCTCTGTGGGATAGCCGGGTTTTGAGGGGTGAGTACTGGCCCTCTCGCAATCGCGCCTTAGCTTCGCTATATCACCGCAATGACTGAATATCAGCTAATTGAAGGCGATCAGACCGTCTATCGCGACGGCACGATCAAACTGCACAACCAAGAAGGCTTTGACGGCATGCGCGCCGCTGGCCGGCTGGCGGCGACGATCCTCGATGAAGTCGCCGACTTGGTGCAACCCGGGGTCACAACCGAAAGCATCGACACTGCGATTCGTGAAATGATGTTAGATGCTGGCGCGGTACCAGCAACATTGGGCTATCGCGGCTATACGCATTCGTCGTGTATTTCGCTCAACCATGTGATTTGTCACGGAATTCCGAGCGACAAGGTCTTAAAGGATGGTGATATTCTCAATGTCGATGTGACGCCTTTGCTGGATGGTTGGCATGGTGACACGTCGCGAATGTTCTTTGCTGGCGAACCTTCGATTAAGGCTAAGCGATTGGTCGAAGTAACCCATGAATGCATGATGTTGGGCATAGAAGCGGCGCAACCGGGCGCACGTCTCGGCGATATTGGTTCAGCGATTGAAGCCCATGCCAAACAGTTCCGTTATGGCGTTGTGCGCGAGTTTTGCGGGCACGGGCTAGGGCGCCTGTTTCATGATGCGCCCGAAGTTGTCCATGCCAGTAAGGCGGGTACTGGGCCTGAGCTTAAACCCGGCATGTTCTTCACTATCGAACCGATGATCAATCTCGGCAAGCCATGGGCTAAAGTGCTCAGTGATGGCTGGACTGCAGTGACGCGTGACAAATCGCTCAGCGCTCAGTTCGAGCATTCGCTTGCGATTACTGAAACTGGAAATGAGATTTTTACCAGCAGCCCCACCGGCAAGGACAAACCGCCTTACTGATCGCGTTGCACCTTGGAGGCGAGAAAAAGCGAGGCTATTTGGTAACCGAATGGTGGTTATCGCCGTATCCCAATTGAATGGGTGGGTTCAGCCAAGACGGCTACGTCTTCGAGCTAGCCAAGATAGCAAACTACAAGAGATCAAATCAGGCATCGCAAAATGAAAACCATACGAAACCTCACAACTGCGCTCGCATGTATTGCTGGGCTTGCCGGTCTGACGGCCTGCACATCGTCGACCAGCGCAACAGCGGAAACTGGAAGCGACACCACGATTGTTTCGACAGAAAACCTTCCCGAAAACCAAGCGACAGCTATCTTTGCGATGGGATGCTTTTGGTGCGCTGAATCTGATTTTGAGAAGGTTGATGGCGTGGTCGACGTGGTCTCCGGCTATACGGGGGGCAAGCTCAAAAACCCAACCTATGAGCAAGTGACATATGACGAAACCGGCCATTACGAGGCCATTCTGGTAACTTATGACAAGACCAAACTGAGCTACGATGATCTGCTCAAAGTGTTCTGGAGAAATGTCGATCCCTTCGACGCGCGCGGACAGTTTTGCGACAAAGGAACGAGTTATCTTTCGGCGGTTTTCCCGGGGAACGACGAAGAAGCGAAAGCCGCTGAAGCGTCAAAAGAGCGTTGGGAAGAGCATTTTGGGCGCGAAATTGTGACCGCTGTGGTCGACCGGGCTGATTTCTATGCGGCCGAAGAATACCATCAGGACTACTATTCGAAGAACCCAGTCCGATATAGCTATTACCGCAATGGCTGCAGGCGCGACGCGCGGTTGAAGGCGGTCTGGGGTGCGGCGAAATAGAGCCGCTTCTTTCTAACCTTCCCGAGCTACGCGAATAGCGGCTCCGGCTGCAAAAGGTGCCACTGCGACAAGACCAAGGCTAATCGCTGCGGCAAAGCCAAGGCTTGCCTGATCAGCGCGAGCGATGGCTCCGGCACCGAAGATCAGTATTGGCAAAGCGAGCGGGATAAGCAGCAGTCCTGACAGTGCCGAGCCGGCGCGCAGGCTTGCGGTGAGCGCGGCAATTATTAGTCCAATTCCCGCCAACCCTGGTGTCCCGGCAAGCAGGCCAAGAAGCACCAGATGCAGCGTCGGATTGTCTAGGT
>CAZOLE010000059.1:2990-8848 GCA_964580445.1 uncultured Porphyrobacter sp. | reverse complement strand
GAGATTCGCCTTAGTCTCGTGGGCTCGGAGATGTGTATAAGAGACAGGCTGTGCACCGCGCAGAAGGCACACATCCTGGCGGCATCCATATCGAGATGACCGGGCAGGACGTGACCGAATGCACAGGAGGCGCGGTTGAGATCACCGATGAAGCGTTGGGCGATCGTTATCGCACCCACTGCGATCCGCGTCTCAACGCGGAGCAATCGCTTGAGCTTGCGTTCCTGTTGGCGGAAATGCTTAATGATGAAGCTGCGCATGTCCAATCGAGCGCGGCGGCGGACGCGGCGTAAAGAAACTGTGACTGTGCCCCTAGGCTTCGGGCCGAGGGAGGATTTGCGCAGCATCTTGAGGACATTGCCCTAACTTCTCTCGCAGCACGTGAGGGAAGGCAGCAGTGTCCGCACCAAATAGCTCTTTAGCACCGGTAGTCGCACTCGATGATCCATCGGGCACGATTGCTATTGGCCAAGCGATTGGGACAGACGGTTTGCTGGCTTTCAGCGTCCTATTGGGACTGGCTGCTATGGTCGCCGTCATCGGAGTGGTAAAAGCGCGGCGGCGCACCCGGCAAATCGCGCGGGTCGCGCGTACTCGAAGTGAGAAAATGCATGAACTGCTGCGCACTGTGCGAATGGCGGAAAGCATCGCGGATCTGGGCGTGTGGCAATACAATCCCAGAACAGGTCAGCAATTATGGTCTGATGGAATGCGCGCCTTGTTCGGTATCAGCGAAGATGAGGTGCTTGTTGAGGGTGATGCTGAGACTTTGCTGATGGCAAACAACATCGATCTCACCAGTGCAGTTCTACAAAGGCTGGATACAGTCGATCCATATAAAGTTCAATTTAATATCAATGATTTAAGTAATCAACCTCGTACAGTTTCAGTGCAGGCCTGTAATCTAACAAACCGCGTCGGCGAGGTCGACCGGGTGGTAGCGGTTGTGCAAGATGTGACCGAACAGGTCGAACGCGAACGCGATCTCGCGCAGTCGCGCGAACTGGCGCTCGAAGAAGCCAGCCAAGCGCGCGCTCTTGCTGAAACTGATCCGCTCACTGGGCTTGCTAATCGAAGACGTATTATGGTCACCCTTGATCAACAACTCGTGATTGCACGCCGATACGCTCAGCCACTATCGATAATTGTCTTTGATATTGATCGGTTCAAAGCCGTCAATGACGGGCATGGGCACCTTGCCGGTGACCAGATATTAAAGCGTGTTGCCCAGATCGCACTTGATCAGTCGCGCACGTCTGACCTTGTTGGACGCGTGGGCGGAGAAGAATTCGTATGGATTCTGCCCAGCAGCAGCGCGCGCGGCGTCGCTGAAATAGCGGAGCGACTGCGTTTGTGCGTCGCGCAAAGCAGCGGCGTGGCTGGTGTTCCTCCTGTAACGATCAGCGCAGGTTTTGCCGAACTGAACCGTGAAGATTCTGCACTCTCTCTGTTCGCACGCGCCGATGCTGCGCTTTATGTTGCGAAAAATGCTGGTCGCAATCGAGTGCGCGTCGCGGCGTAATTTCTTGGCTCGGGCCGCAATTGCTTCGGCAACTGCGAATTTAAGCGAGGAAAGTTACGTAGATGTGACTTCCCATTGTCGCTCCAATCGGGCATCCAATATTCATGCATCCTTTAAAGTTGCCTGATGCTGGGAGGCCCGTGTGCCAGAATCTTCGCGCGAAGTGACGCGATCTGACATGGGTGATGCGCGCGCTCAGTTTGCCGCCACACGCGCCCTAAGCGTAGCCTTGGTTGAACCTTTGAGCGAAGCGGATGCTTCTATCCAGTCGATGGAAGATGCGTCACCGGCGAAGTGGCATTTGGCGCACACCACTTGGTTTTGGGAGACATTCTTACTCCGAGATGGTGATGCAAAATACCGCCTTTTCAATGAGAAGTATCCATTTCTTTTTAATTCGTATTATGAATCTGAAGGCATTCGGATGGCGCGCGATGCGCGCGGGATGCTTTCGCGCCCAAGCCTAGCCGAAGTGCTCGAGTGGCGTGCACATGTGGATCAGGCGATGGAGCCGCTGCTGAATGATCCGCGCCATGCCGATCTCATCGCGCTCGGCGTTGCGCATGAGCAGCAGCACATCGAGCTGCTCCTAACCGATATCAAACACGCTCTGTTTCAAAACCCGCTTGGTCCAGCCATGTGGGATGGCGCGCCAACTGCAGCGGATGCTGCTGGTGAGCTGGGCTGGCACAATCATCCGGGAGGTATCGCGCTGATCGGGCATGATGGTGCTGGTTTTGCCTTTGACAATGAAGGGCCGCGCCACCGGGTTCTACTTGAACCTTTTGCGCTGGCGGATCGCCTGGTGACCAATAGCGAGTGGGATGCCTTTATCACTGATGATGGGTATGACACCGCATCATTGTGGCTTGCTGATGGATGGGCGTGGGTGCGCGAAAGCGGAATAACTGCACCCCATTATTGGCGCGGCGATGAGCATTTTACGCATCAGGGTTGGCGAGTGCGCGACCAGAACGCGCCGGTAACCCACATCTCACAATATGAAGCGGATGCTTTTGCCACTTGGGCAGGCGCTCGCCTTCCGACGGAGTTTGAATGGGAGGCGGTTGCACGAGGACAGGGCGAGGATGCGGCGTCGCCGGCCCACCCAAGCGATTCCGGCAACCAGTTGGATGGGGCAGGCGCTCCGCAACCCTTGGGCGGGACCGACTTGTTCGGCGATGTCTGGCAATTCACCCGATCCGCATACTTGCCATATCCGCGTTTCAAAGCCCCTGAGGGTGCTGTTGGCGAATACAATGGCAAATTTATGAGTGGCCAGGGCGTCCTAAAGGGGGCGAGCTGCGCCAGCGTTCGCGGGCATTCGCGCGCGTCGTACCGAAATTTTTTCTATCCGCATCAACGCTGGCAATTCACCGGTCTGCGGCTCGCTAGGGACGAGGCATGAACGAAGAAGCAGGACTGCAATTGGTTGAGCGTGACGCGGACGGGGTGAACACAGCTTTTCGACGCGATGTGCTCGCAGGGCTTTCGCAGGAGCAAAAAGCGATCCCTGCGCGTTGGCTGTACGACGATGCTGGTTCGCAGCTGTTTGAGGACATTACCCGGCTGCCAGAATACTACCCGACCCGGGCTGAGACCGAGATTTTGACGGCACAGGGTGAAGGTTTTGCGAAGCAAGTCGGACTGGGGCGGGCGGTCGTTGAATTTGGGTCCGGTTCCTCTGTAAAGACGCCGTTGCTGCTGTCTGCGATCGATCCAGCAGCCTATGTGCCGTTGGATATATCTGGCGATTTCCTGCGGGCTTCGGCCGCGCAATTATCGGCAAAGTTCCCCGGATTGCCGGTATTTCCGGTTGAAGCAGACTTCATGCAACAGGTGAAGTTACCCGGTGAAGTGATTGATATACCTAAACTTGGGTTCTTCCCGGGGTCCACCATCGGCAATATGGTCGCGCGTTCTGCGGTCGACTTGCTGCGCTCAATGAGAGAGACATTGGGGGTTGGGGCAAAGCTCTTGATCGGGATGGATCTAATCAAGGACGAGGACGTGCTGATCGCGGCCTATGACGATGAAGCAGGTGTGACTGCGGAGTTTAACCTCAACTTGCTGCGCCGGATCAATCGCGAGCTTGGCGGGACGATTCCAATTGAGGACTTTGCACATCAGGCGCGTTGGAATGATGAGAATGCACGTGTAGAAATGCACTTAATCGCCTCTAAAAATGTATCTTTTGGTGTCGATGGGCAGATCTTTGCCGTTAAGGCTGGCGAGAGCATTCACACAGAGAATAGCCACAAGTTCAACCGCCGCACTTCCAATATGTTACTGCTTGCAGGCGGATGGGAACCGAGCGCGAGATGGTTGGATAGCAAGGAACGCTTCTCGCTTATCCTTGCTGAAGCAAAGCCTGCGCGTAGCGCGCCTTAGTCTACCGCTCTTGAAACCCATCGGCCCGCGAAGCGTTGGGGTGCCATGAGCAGCAATCACAGCGATATTTTGATCATCGGTGCCGGCATGGCAGGTCTCACCTGCGCAACGCAATTGGCCAAGACGGGGCGCGGTGTGCGCCTTCTCGACAAGGGGCGCGGACCGGGCGGGCGAATGGCGTCACGCCGCGCGCAGGTCGCTGGGGAAACGGTGTCGTTCGATCATGGCGCTCAATTCTTCACCGCTCGCGACCCCGGCTTTAGAAGCGCCGTCAAGGCATGGGAGGCGCATGGCGTGGTGGCGTTGTGGCCTGCTGCTGGCGATGAGGCATGGGTTGGTACGCCGAGAATGAACGCGCCGGTTCGAGCGATGTCTGAGCAGTTGGAGGTAGTTTGGAATGCACGTGCGGACTTAGTCAAATACGATAATAATCAATGGCATGTGTTGGCAAATGATCAAATTTTCTCCGGAAAGACTTTACTCGTTACGGTTCCGGCGGAGCAAGCAAGCGTGTTGCTGAATGACGTCGCGCCTCAACTGACAGCAATACCCGCCGCGGTGAAGTCTGCCCCGTGCTGGGCAGTGATGGCGGCATTTGAAGGACGGCTTCCCATAGAAGGCGATGTGCTTAGCGATCCTGACTCAGCGATTTTATGGGCGGCGCGCAATTCTGCAAAGCCCGGTCGCAGCGCTAGTGAGAGCTGGGTAATACATGCATCGCCATCGCGCAGCCGTGAAGTGATTGATCGACCTAAGGAAGAGGTTGCCGAATTGCTGTTGGAGGATTTCTTTGCTCAAACCGGTATGGCGCCGGTTGCGCCCGTGCACCTCGACGCGCACCGTTGGCTGTACGCTATGCCGTCCACGGTGCAGGGCGATGCTGCCTATTACGACCCCGTTGCGCAAATCGGTCTTACTGGTGATTACTGCCACAGTCCCCGTGTCGAAGGGGCATGGATAGCGGGCAGCGCGCTTGCCGAGAGGGTGTTAACGTCAAACGGATAAGGCCGGGGCCTATCCTCCGGGCGTTCGGACCTCGCAAAGTGACGTCACGCATTCGCTTGTGATTCGGTGACGTCAAAAATTTCCATGTCTTAACGGTCGGCTAGTCGATTTTTTTGTGCCCTCTAGGGGGAGCGGCGCTTTGTTAGGAAAAACTTAAGCAACCGCAGAAACGGCCTTGGAATAGATGGTCAGTAGATAGGTCTCATCAAATGGCGACTTGTACCGTCGTCAAACAATTTAGGTGAGATCATGTTGAAGACATTTGCATACGGCACGGCAGGCATAGCCATTGCAACGTCCCTTATAGGAACCGCGAATGCGCAAAACGTCGCAGACGCGCCTTTGACGGAAATTGAGGAACTGCTCGTTGAAGAGAGCGGTCATACTTTGACCTATACGCAGATCGTAAAAGTGAATGCGGACAACGAGGATAACAGCGAAGCCATAGTTGCTAACGCTCAGTCTCCCGTTGCTCCAGCGACAAACCCGCTCAACATCTCACATGCGCCTGTGCCTGCTGGCGAGATCTATAGCGGCTACGTCACCACAGCTTCGCTTGCCTCCGCTCCAACAGACATCATTGCGCCAGCCGCGCCAAGCCTTGCCAACAGCGTGCCTGTTTCAACCGGCACCGTAACTCTGCAGAGCGTCGATCCATTCTATGGCGACATCAACCCCTTCTATGGCGACATCAACCCGTTCTACGGTGACATTGATGCGTTCTGGGGCAACATCAATCCGTTCTATGGCGATATCAATCCGTTTTACGGCGACATTGATGCGTTCTGGGGCGACATCAATCCATTTTATGGCGACATCAATCCCTTCTACGGCGACATTGATGCCTTCTGGGGCGACATTGATGCCTTCTATGGCAATATCGGCGCGTTCAACGCTGAAGATCTGAAGTCGCTTGGCGAGTATGGTGAGCAAGCATCGG
>CAZOLE010000059.1:0-2890 GCA_964580445.1 uncultured Porphyrobacter sp. | reverse complement strand
GCGTTCAACGCTGAAGATCTGAAGTCGCTTGGCGAGTATGGTGAGCAAGCATCGGTGAAAATCGGTGCGGCTGAGAGCACTTGGTCGAAACTAATCTACTCGATCAGCAGCAGCGGCTCTATCAGCATCCGGTACAATGGTGAACCAAACCGGATCCGCGATGCGCTCGAAGCGATGATTGCGCATGCTGAAGCCCAATTCGGCGAAGCATACACCGCTGAAACAGGCAAAAGCTTCCGCGAAGGTTTCGTCGCTGAGCTACTTGATCGGCACGGACTGGACCTTGCAAACAACTCGACGGCCAAGGAAACGCTGGCCAAGAATGCTTCGGAGCGCGCTGCCTTCTACCTCGATTTCAACGATTCATTGCTTCAATATTCGGGCGTTGATCAAGTTGACCATTGGATGGCAGCTATCAACTGGACGCCTTCGATTACGCAAATCCAAGGCAATGGCGCAGACACAATCATCGGCATTGTCGATGGCGGCTTTAGCAAGGACGCCGATCTTTCGAACAACATTGTCTTTGCTGGCGGCGGCGACGCTTTGGTTGGCGGACACGGTGCAGGTGTCGCAAGCCTGATCGCGGGCGCGCATGATGGCAAAGGCATTTTGGGCATCGCGCCTGATGTGAACATTGCATCATACAATCCGTTCAGTGCCGACGGCACATCAAGCTGGGACGCAGTCGCTGATGGCATTCTAGCAATCCAGAATTACAGCAATACCGATGGCAACACATATGGCCGTGCCAGCATCATCAACTTGTCGCTTGGAGAGAGCGGGTGGACACTATCACAAGGCCTCGCTGACCTTTTCGCGCGTTCTGATATCGCTTCTATCACAAACGACACAGTGTTTGTCGTGGCTGCTGGCAATGATGGCGTTGTGCAAAACACCAACATTGAGTGGGATTACAACAGCGACGCTTCTCTGATCCTGGTCGGCTCGATCAATCCGCTTGGCGAGATTTCAAACTTCTCTAACCAAGCCGGTAGTACCTGCTTGCTGGACAATGGCGTTTGTCACGCCGGTAACGAACTCTATAATCGCTACATTGTCGCACCGGGCGAGTTGCTGCTCGTTTCCGATGGCCAAGGCGGCGTTGTCCGCCGTTCGGGCACATCGTTTGCTGCACCGTTGGTGTCTGGCGCAATCTCGCTTTTGCATGACCGCTGGCAGTGGCTTGCAGAGCACCCTGAAGCGACAGCGGAAATCATCTTCCGTTCCGCTCGCGATTTGGGCGCTCCGGGGGTTGATGAGATCTATGGTCACGGCCTGCTTGATGTCGCGGCTTCGCAGTCACCGCTGGACTTTAACGATCTGAGATTCCGTCTGCATCAGCGTTTCGAAGGTATTGGCTTTCGAGGCCGGTCAGTGACAGCTAATGAACTTTTGGGCGCTATCCCGGATTGGTGGGAAACGGACGATGTGTTCTTTGCCGCTTTTGAGACAGTCGGAGACACGGTACGCGATTTCTCAATTCCGGTTTCAAGCTTCAACTATCAGCGCAGCACCACGGCTCTTGGACGTGGGGCAGAGCCTTTCCAAACCTTCATCACGAAACGTTTCGTGCGTTGGATCAATTCCAATGGTAAAGATAGCAATGGCAATGGCCGTTCTGGCTTTAGCGAAGTTCAGTCAAGCGGCGGCGAGCTCGATGGACAGTGGTCGTTCCAATATGATGGAATTGCACCAACCATCGCCAGCGATGGCACTTGGAACCTGAATCACGGTGCCGCGACACTGACCAACCCGAATGGGAATATGTCCTTCACAGTGGGTCACGGACAAGGCGCGATGGCGCTTGGCGGTTATCGCTTTGGAGTGATCAGCGATCACGACCCGTTCACTGGCGGCGTGAACCCGGTTCTGGGTTTCGCTTCAGGTGAGACCTTCTTCGCGGCTGGTTACAAAATTGCTCCGAATACCAATGTCAAAGTTGGCTATTCGGAAAACCGCGAGGAGTGGGACGAAATCGCTGGCGCGAGCCAAGAGCAATTGCAGGTCCGCCAACAATTGGGCGACCGTCCTGCAAGCGCGGTGACCGTCGATATCGAACAGCAAGTGACCGATCGCTTCTCAGTTGGTCTCAACCTGACCCGGCTGCGCGAAGTCAACGCGTTGCTCGGCACGCAAACCTCTGCCAGCGCATTGCTCGGCGAAGGCTCGCGCACCCAAGCCATGACCGTCTCGGCATCGCTAGATGTTGGCAGTGGTCTTAGCTTTGATGTTTCTGCCACAGGGGCGAAGAGTGAAACCGCTAACGGTCAGCTGTTCACCAATGCTGGCGATATCTGGAGCACTGCTGGTCAGTTCACAGCAACCAAGCGCGGCTTGCTCTCAAGCTCTGACTCGCTGCGTGTCTCGGTCGCACAACCATTGCAAGTGGTCGAAGGTGAGCTCGAATTCACCAGCGAACAAGTGATCGATCGCTCGACCGGTCAAACCGGACTTGTCACTCAGTCGCTCGGAATTGAAACCCGTCGACAGATCACTGGCGAGGCGGTCTACGCACTGCCCCTTACGCAATTCTCTGAGTTTGGACTGTTTGGCCGGTACGCCAGTGCCGCAGATACAAACACCAATGAGAACCTCGTTGTAGGAGGAAATTTCAGCCTCCGGTTCTAACGTTAACGAAATTTTGTCGGCGGGTCGGTATTTGATCCGCCGAACAACTTACGAATTGGGGAATGGTGATGAACAAGGGAGGACGCAAACGGCTTGGCCAATTGGCTGCTGTGCTGTCTCTCGCTGTCGCGTCACCAGCCTTAGCTGACAACGAGCCAAAGCCGTCGGAATTTGAGCAGACAATTGCTCAAGCTAAATCCTTGATGATGGCCGACTCGGCAGCGGCGCTTGAATTTGCTCGCAAAGCCGGGGACCAGGT
>CAZOLE010000058.1:0-8964 GCA_964580445.1 uncultured Porphyrobacter sp. | reverse complement strand
CCCTTATGCGGTGGACATCGTCCTGCCCCTCGACCTTGATCGACGCAAGCAGGAACAGGCTGTCGCGCGAAACGCTGCGTGTATCGACACCCGTCATGGCAAAATGCCTCCTTAAAAAAGTCGTTTCATCGCCATCTTCGAACCACCCGAAGTCCGCGTTTATCTGCACAGAAGCGCTAAAATAACGAGGCTAACGGTTCGTTAATTGTTGGCCGTACGAAGGCCCAAATACAGTCTCTGTCCCAAACAGGCACAGATATAGCACAAAACTCTGCGCGTCGCAGAACTAGTCGTCGCGGGAGATTTTCTCACGGCGTTCATGTGCTTCTTGCGCTTCGACAGTCATCGTGGCGACCGGGCGCGCGATCAATCGCTTCAAGCCGATTGGATCACCGGTGACTTCGCAATAGCCATACTCGCCTTGATCAATGCGACGAAGAGCTGAGTCAATCTTGGAGATTAGTTTGCGTTGGCGATCACGCGTGCGCAGCTCAATGCCCCAGTCGGTCTCGCTGGAAGCCCGATCATTGAGATCTGCTTCGCGTATCGGCCCATCTTGCAAACTTTGGAGGGTCTGATCGGCGGCGGAATGAATCGAACGCTTCCATTCGATCAGAAGGACGCGAAAATACTTCTCGTGCCGATCGCTCATATATTCTTCGCTATCACTTGGAACATAATCGGGTCCAAGCGCGCGCTTTGCCTCTTCGAGGATACTGATTTCGTCAGACGCCGCAGTGGCCATATGGTTCTCTCAACCCATTACACTCGCGCACAACCGTCCCATCCAAACCGGTCTTACACATTCCCCAACACAACCCTTTCCCACCGGGCCAATGGCGCGCCTATAGGCTTGGGGTTACGGCGGCACAAGTCGCTTTGAACGATTGCGTCATATTGGCCCGAGAATGTGAGGATTCTCCACAAGTACATAAGGGGCTCGCGCCTCAAAAGATGTAAAACTGAAAGCCGCGTTAACCATTTGTTGACCATGATTGGCGAGGACTTGAATTGCGCCTCAGGTGGGGGACCAGAGAAGGCGCGATTTGGGGAAGAAAAATGAAGTTTGAAACGTTTTCTGGAGAGGCCATTCAACCGGTCGATAATGAGCAACTCGATTTGGTCGTCGCCCAGTGTCTTGCTGCCGCGGCACAAGGCGATGTGAGCGCGCTGTTTGACCTAGGCGTGACTTATTCAACCGGCAGCAACGGCGTCGCATGCGACCTTGTCGAAGCGCACAAATGGTTCAACATCGCTGCCTCGCGCGGTCATGAAGAAGCGAGTTGGAGCCGCGCGGATATCTCAGAAGAGATGACCGCCCGCGAAATCGCCGAAGCACAGCGTCGCGCACGCCGCTGGCTCAGCGAAGAAAGCCGCCGCGCCGCTTAATCCAAACACCACTTACGCACCTTTCTTGAACGGGGTTCTTTCGCCAAGGAACAATTGGTCAGTGGCAACGCCATCGCGCTCGCGTTCGAGAAAATCGGCCACTGCAGCACGAAAGCCCGGCTCTGCAAGCCAGTGAGCAGACATAGTCTGCACAGGCTCATATCCTCGCGCAAGTTTATGCCCACCTTGTGCACCGGCTTCGACACGCTTCAGCCCGCGCTCGATCGCGATGTCGATCGCTTGGTAGTAGCACAATTCAAAATGCAGGAACTTCACATCCTGCGCGCACCCCCAATAACGGCCATAGATTGCATCAGCGCCTATGAAATTGAGCGCTCCGGCAATTGGCACATCATCATCAAACGCTAGGATCAGCACCATGCTATCCGCCATCCGCTCACTCATCAGCGTGAAGGCTTCGCGGGTCAGATAGGGTGTGCCCCATTTACGTGCGCCCGTATCTTGGTAAAAAATCCAAAACGCATCCCAATGCTCAGCTTTGATATCATCACCAGAAAGCCGCTCGATCCGGACCGCAGCTTGCGCAGCGGCGCGCTCTTTCTTCAAATTCTTACGTTTGCGCGAGGCAAGATCCGCGAGAAAGTCGCCAAACTTTGCATAACCACGGTTCTGCCAATGGAACTGAATATCGCTGCGCATCAACCAACCATTGTCTTCAAACAATGCGCACTGCTCAGGCTCAATAAAGGTGGCGTGCGCGGATGACAGGCCGTTTTGCTCGCAGACTATCTCAGCCCCTTTGAGCAGATGTCCGGCTAGCGCGTCATCAGACAACAAAAGGCGCGGGCCATTAGCGGGGGTAAAGGGTGCGGCAATTTGCAGCTTGGGGTAATAATTGCGCCCCGCCCGATGAAGCGCATCGGCCCACGCATGGTCAAACACATATTCGCCTTGGCTGTGCCCTTTGGCATAGCTCGGCATCGCGGCAAGAAGGTGATTGTTTGAATCGGTGATTACGATCGGAGCGGGATCCCAGCCGGTGCCCTCTCCAACGCTTGCCGAGTCTTCCAATGCGCTGAGGAACTCGTGGCTGACAAACGGATTCCGATTGCCTCCAAGCGCATTCCATTGATCTGCATCAAACTCGCGAACACCGGGGGCGAGCTTGACCAACAGGTCTGATGGGATCTCGCCCTTGGCGCTCACGCAAATCCCTCAGCTTCGACGATCAAAGCATCGACGCATTCCAAGGCGCGAGCGCGGGTCTCTGTTGTGTTGACCGTCCAACTCAGGATTGGCAGCCCGCCCGCGCGCAGACCCGCAACCCATTCGCTCGGCAAAGCGGCTATGTGATAGGCAAGAAAATCGGGTTGCGCGTTTTCGAATGCTGCAACCCGCTCTTCTGCCTTTTGGGTGTGGCCATATTCGTCTTCGCGCATCACCAAGCCGCTGACAGTGTCTGGCTTGTTCTCTCGAAACCATCTTGTGACACGATCATCAAAACTCATCACCGCAAACTGGCCCACATATCGAGAAAGCACCGCCGCAATCGCCTCGCAAGCAGGTTCTATGGTCATGGCAGGGTGGGATTTGACTTCAACGAGTACCGGGACACGAGCAGCAATCTCATCTAGAAACTGCGCCAACGTGGCGGGCCGCTGCTCCGTGCCCAGCAGCGACATTTCGCAAATCTCCGCTGCGCGCCAATCCTCGAACCGCCCTGTCGTCCCAACCAACCGCTGAAGGTCCCAATCGTGGAACACAATCGGCACGCCGTCGCCGCTCATCTGAACGTCGCACTCAATTCCTAAATTTGCAGCAATCGCTCCCGTGGCCCCAGCGAGCGAATTTTCAGGCACTTCGGCGTCATGCAAACCACGATGGGCATATTCCCATTGGGTCAGCCAATCAGGGGCTCGCCGCTGGCTCATTCGCTGATAGCGATGACAGCGTCCACTTCGACCGCTGCCCCTAAAGGCAGCACCGGCACTCCTACCGCCGCGCGCGCGTGGCGGCCCGCTTCACCGAAAACCTCAAACATCAAATCCGACGCACCATTGGCAACCTTGGGCTGATCGGTGAACTCCTCGGTGGAGCTCACAAATGCACCCAGTTTTACAACTCTCTCAACCCGCTCAAGCAACCCAGCCGCCTTGAGCTGTGCACAGATCATCAATCCGCAAGCGCGGGCCGCCTCCATACCGTCGTCAAGCGAGACATTCTCACCTAGCCGCCCGGTCGCAAGTTTGCTGTCGACAAAGGGGAGTTGACCAGAAACATACGCGACGCCGCCATGGACTACGACGGGTTGGTAACTCGCAACAGGAGCTGCCGCTTCGGGCAAGGTAATGCCCAATTCGTTTAGCCTCGCCTCAATGCTCATACCAATTCTCCTTCCAGCCTATCCATTAGCCAAGGCAGCGCGTCAGACCATTGGTCAATCCGAGCATCCGCGTGCCCTGCCTTGTGCGCACATGCGATGCTGTTTGCGATCAGCGGTTCGCCGCACATATGCAGTCGCACAACATCAGGCGTTGTCTCCAAAACCGAATGGTGATGCTGTGGCAAGTCGTCGATAAAGATTGCGCGGCTCGGCGCACGATCTGCGATAATCTTTGCAAGCGCTGGGCCTTTAGGGCCCTGGTTGGTGAACACTTCAGTGTGAAGCCCATGCGCAGCGAGCTGTTGAGCGCGCATGTCGCGGCGCTCATCGACCAAATTGGTCAACACGACAACATCGGCATGTTCGCGCAGCGCGTTGAGCGATTCAATCGCACCAGCAATAGGCATCTGGCGGCCCATCTCAGTGTCGAAGAACCCGCCAAGCATCCGCCAAATTTCATTCGACTCGAGGAAATCACCGCTCTCTTTCCAAGTCAAAGCGCGTGAAAAATCGGCCCCCTCCATGCTGAAGTTGACCCCTTGGCTTTCCTCCAGCCAATCTTTGAAAGGCACAACCATATGCAAAATTACTTCATCGCAATCGCTGATGATAAGCGGACGGGTCATTCAGAAAGCTCCTGTTGCGCCGCGATCAGCTCTTCTGGCGTTACTGCCATGGCTTCGGCTGCGCGGATCAAATCGGGTTCGTGGTTGGCAAGAAACTCAAGCGCGCTGGCCTGCACAGTTCGCTTGCCTAGTCCTTCTCTCAGAGTATCGGGATCAAGCCCGGTAAGCGCAAGGTATCGCTGCGCTCTATCTTCATCTTCCAGCACCCAGCCCAGCGCTGCCAAAGCAAGCGTCTCAGCACTGGGCAGGCCGCGATCAGGCGCAAAGTCTTCTGGATCCGGGATTGTTAAGCACTCACTCTCGAAGTAGGCGGGGTCAAACGGGGTTAAGGACACGGCTGTGACAAAGCGAATAATGGTTGTCGAGGATAATGACCTCAACCGCAAATTGTTCTGCGATGTGCTGCGCGCAAACGGTTTTGACGTAGAGCCAGTCGCCGATGGTTCTCAGGTTCTGGAAACCGCCCGCAGCGTGACGCCGGACCTCATCATAATGGACATTCAATTGCCCGGTGTTTCAGGCGTTGACCTAATCGAAGCGGCCAAGCGCGACGAGGATTTGCGCGAAATTCCCATCCTTGCGGTTACTGCGTTTGCTGCCAAAGGCGACGAGGATCGCATCCGCGCAGCTGGGGCCGCTAGCTATCTTTCCAAACCGGTTTCAATCAGCCCATTTATGGCGGCGGTGAAGAACTTGATCGGTGAGGATCCATAGCTAGCGCTTGCACATCGCGACTGTGCGGGCCATCTAGGCGCCAGTATTTGAACTAAAAGAGCAAACGCCCCTTATGGACAGCGCCGAAGTTGACACGCGGATCCGTGCCCTGATTGAACCTTTCAACAAGAAAGGCGTCGAAATTGGTGATGCAACCACGTTCGCCAATGATCTCGAATTCGACAGCCTAACGGTGATGGATTTCGTGGCAGAGATTGAAGATGAATTCGACATCATCATCAGCATGAACCAGCAAGCCGAGATAGAAACCTACGGGCAACTCGTCGCAGCAGTCCACAAGATGGCCAAGGGCTGATAAAGAGCGCGCCATGACCGACACCATGACTAAGGCCGATTCAGCCAAAGCGCCAGAAGGCGATCTGTTTTCCAAGTTTGACGACCTGATCCAAACCCGCGAAACATTGCTCGCGACGGGTGTTGAAGACCCTTACAATCTGGTCATGGAAGAGGTGCTTTCGCCCACCCGTGCCATGTGCAACGGACGCGACACGATCCTGCTTGGCACTTACAATTACATGGGCATGACCTTTGACCCGGACGTGCTTGATGCGGGTAAGGATGCGCTTGAGAATTTCGGTTCAGGCACAACCGGTAGCCGTGTTCTCAATGGCACCTATCAAGGCCATAGAGAGTGCGAAGACGCGCTCAGAGAGTTTTACGGAATGGACCATGCGATGGTCTTTTCCACCGGCTATCAAGCCAACCTTGGCATCATCTCCACTATCGCTGGCAAAGGCGATTACATCATCCTCGACATCGACAGCCATGCTTCGATTTATGATGGCTGTGCGATGGGCCGCGCTGAAGTTGTGCCGTTCAAGCACAACAATATCGAAGCGATGGAGAAACGCTTGCGGCGGCTCCCAGAAGACGCTGGCAAACTCGTGGTTCTCGAAGGCGTCTATTCCATGCTCGGAGATGTCGCGCCGCTGAAGGAAATGATTACGGTGGCCAAGAGCTATGGCGCGATGGTGCTGGTCGATGAAGCGCACTCAATGGGCTTTATCGGCGAGAACGGCCGAGGCGTTGCTGAAGAGCAAGGCGTAATGGATGATGTCGATTTCATAATCGGAACATTCTCGAAAAGTGTTGGGACAGTCGGCGGCTTTTGCGTCTCTAACCACCCGAAATTCGACATTATGCGGCTGGTGTGCCGCCCCTATGTTTTCACAGCCAGCTTGCCGCCCAGCGTCGTGGCAACCGCAGCGACCTCGATCCGCAAGCTAATGCACGGCGCGAACAAACGCGCGCATCTCTGGGAAAATTCTAAGACCCTACACAAAGGGCTAACGGAACTTGGTTTCGAGCTGGGCACCCAAACCCCGCAAAGCGCGATCATCGCAGTGATTATGCCTGATCTCACGCGCGGCGCGATGATGTGGGAAGCGCTCTTGAAAGAGGGGCTCTACGTCAACCTCGCGCGGCCACCGGCAACTCCCGCAAACATGACATTGCTGCGCTGTTCGCTGTGCGCCGAGCATTCGGCGGAAGAAGTGCAGACAATCTTGGCGATGTTTGAACGCGCCGGAAAAACGGTCGGGATTATCTAAGCTCCGCGCACATCTGTGACCGCATCGCAAACATGGCCTTCTCCGCCGTCATCGTCGCCCCCTGCCAGTTGTGTGAAGGCAACAAAGCCGCCGACGACTAACACTACAAAAGCGGTTGTCACCCAGCCCAGATATTTGTCGATGATGGCTTTGATCGGCGCGCCGAACAGCTGAAACAAAACGCCCACCACCATGAATATTAGAGCGCGCCCGGCAAATGCTGCCAGCGTGAACGTCAGCAGATTCATCTCAATGAAACCTGCGGTAATGGTCATCAACTTGAACGGAACCGGAGTGCCTGCGGCAAAGAACACCGCCAGCGCGCCCTGTTCGCGAATATAGCAAGCCGCGACAGGGAAGCTCTCCGTTAGACCCAGCACCCCAATCACCCATGCCCCAACAGCTTCATAGAGAAAGAAGCCGATCGCATAGCCAAAAAAGCCGCCCAACACCGAAGACAGTGTGGCGACGGCCGCAAATTTCAGCGCCCTCTTCGGCTCAGCCAAACACATCAAGCCAAGCAGCGGATGCGGTGGAATCGGGAAGAAGCTCGACTCGATGAAGCAAAAGAACGCCAGCCACCAAACAGCTTGCGGGTGCGCTGCCTTATCCATCGTCCATTCGTATAATGCTCGGAGCCACTTCATCGCGCCGTTCGCCTCAAAATTCGCTGTAGTCGCGCGACTAGGCGACCTCCCTCGACGGCGCAACCTTGGAAAATATTTAACCTATTTGGCACTTTATCATTGACATTGTCACGCTCTTTGGTACTAAAGGGGCATCCTAGACAATTTGCGATTCGCCTTCGGTGGCTCTTACCTCAAGAGCGCCGCCATTCTCTTTCGCCGAGAGGGGAGAACGAACATGCCGGTGCGTGGCCGCAATCGGACAAAAATTAAACCACAATTGAAAGAAGGAGAGGATGCAGGTCTCAACCGCCATTGGCGGGGTCTCTTCCTCGACTATCTCGCGGAAAGCTCAAACGTAACGCAATCCGCCCAGCGTGCAGGAATTAACCCAAGTCGAGCGTATAAAGTGCGCCGCGAAGAGCCCGAATTCGCACGCGCTTGGCTCGCCGCTCTTTGGGAAGGCTACTCGCATCTTGAAATGGAAGTTTTACGGCGCCTGAGAGAGGGCGATCAAAAAGCCGGAGAGAGCGACAAATACGATTTTGCAAACGCCATCCGCCTGCTCAACGCTCATCGTGATAATGCGGCTCGTGCGCAAGCAGAACAGCGCAATGTCAGTGCCGCGGAAGTGCGGGCCTCGATTGATCGCAAGGTGGATGCGATCCGCACACAAGTGCGCAATGAAAAGCGGCGCAAGGCCGACGGCAAATGAACACCAATCTGGATTGGCTCGCTGACCAACCTGCTGACCTTCGCCAACGGCTTGTTGATGCGCTCAACGATGAAGAACGCGCTGAATTTGCTTATCATTGGTCTTACTTCGGACGGCCTGAACAATTGCCGCCCAAGGGTGACTGGCGGATCTGGCTGATTATGGCGGGACGCGGCTTTGGCAAGTCCCGCGCTGGCGCAGAATGGGTGCGAATGATCGCGGAAACGTACACTGAAGCCCGCATCGCTTTGGTAGCGACTTCAATCGCAGAGGCGCGCGCCGTTATGGTCGAAGGTGAAAGCGGGATCGTCGCATCCACTCCGCCGGAACGCAGACCGACATTCGAGCCGTCGTTGAAGCGACTTCGTTGGCCCAATGGAGCGCAAGCTCAGTTGTTTTCGGCTAGCGATCCTGAAGCTCTGCGCGGGCCACAGCACAGCCATGCTTGGTGCGATGAAATTGGCAAGTGGCCACTGAGCGCTGAGCGCGCGTCGCGTTGCTGGGACAACTTGATGATGGGGTTAAGGCTGGGCAATGATCCACGGATCGTTGTGACGACGACCCCGCGTGCCGTAACCTTGGTCAAACGTCTGGTCGAGCAAGAAAGCGCTCAAAACACGGTAATTTCACGCGGATCGACCTTTGATAATGCGTCGAACCTGCCGCTGCGTTTTCTCAACGCCATCGACAGTGAGTATTCGGGCAGCCAGCTAGCACGCCAAGAGATTGCGGGAGAATTGCTAAGCGATATCGAAGGCGCTTTGTGGACGCGATCGCTGCTGGAGAAGGTTCGTGAAACGAGCCCTGTGCCGCAGGCCGCTCGCATAGTTGTAGCAGTAGACCCGCCAGCTTCGGCAAGCGGAGATGAGTGCGGCATTGTGGTTGCGGCCCTAGGTGAGGATGGAATTGCTCGGGTGAAGGCTGATTGTTCTGTCGCCGCCGCCAGCCCTGAGAAATGGGCAAGCGCGGTTGCGAACGC
>CAZOLE010000057.1:0-9002 GCA_964580445.1 uncultured Porphyrobacter sp. | reverse complement strand
GATCCAACTCCGTGTGGATCGAGCAGTCTGGGATCGCTTCGCCTGCTTCGGTGAGGCATGCCGCTTCATTGATCAAAGGGGTCCCAGGTGCGAACACCATTGCTGCCCAAAGTACGACCACCGCGAGAGCGGCAAGACCGGCTCGACTAAGACCTTTGCCTTCAACTCCGGTGTCTGTCTTTGCAAGTTCAGTATTTTCGCTATCGACGCCCGCCGACGCGCCACCGGTCCACGCTCCCAACCGCGGTTCAATCACTTTGTCCGTTACGTACCAGATGATGGGCAAAAACAGGAAGGTCATCGCCGCGATAAAGTACCAATTGCCCGCGATGTTCATGGTCCAACTGGGATCAAGCGAGCTCGCGCCGACCGCTTCTTCGGTGATACCGAACAGCAGCGCATCGAGCTGACCCGGTGAAATGTTCGCAGAGAAACCGCCGGACACGCCGGCAAAGGCTGCGGCAATCCCTGCCAGCGGGTGCCGCCCTGCGGCCGCAAACAGAATGCCTGCCAGTGGGATCAGCACCACATAGCCTGCATCGGCGGCGTGGTTGCCAAGCATCGCGACAAGCACCACAACGGGTGTGAGCAGCGCCTTAGGGGCACTCTTAACCGCCTTGGCCATGCCAGCGGCGAAGAATCCAGAGCGTTCCGCCACACCTGCTCCCAGCATTACGACAAGGACATATCCAAGCGGGTGGAAGTGTGTGAATGTCTTGGGCATTTCGACCCAAAGCTTCTGAATATTCTCAGCGGCTAACAGGCTAACCGCGGCGATCCGCGTTTGCTCACCAGTGACCTCATCGACCTCAACCGGGTGAAGCGCGGAGACTCCCAAAAGCTCGCAAATGATCGAGACTGCGACAAGCGCAATGATCAGATAGAAGAACAAAAAGACCGGGTCAGGAAGCCTGTTGCCCGTCCGCTCGATCCAGCCAAGAATGCCGGTCATGCCTGTGGTTTTTGGTTCTACCGGTGACGAACTGGCCATAGAGTAATCCCCGAACTCAAACTATCAATGTGTGTTGGCTAGCATTGCTTAGGCCTGCTGTCACAGGGATTAACCCACAGGCACATTTGCGCGAACTGGCACTCATCCGCCTAGGTCATTACGATTGGCCAATGGCCAAACTCTATTTCTACTTTTCCAGCATGAATGCCGGTAAATCGTCTTCGCTATTGCAAGCCGACTTCAACTATCGTGAGCGCGGGATGCACACGATGGTTTGGACCGCGCAGTTGGATACACGTTCTGATGGAATGGTGCGCAGCCGCATCGGGCTTGAGGCAAAAGCGCATCTCTATTCAGCACAAACTGATTTGTGGGCTGACGTTGCTGCTTCCAATGCTGCTGAGCCGCTCGATTGCGTGTTGCTTGATGAGGCACAATTTCTGACCAAGGAGCAGGTTTGGCAGCTGGCGAAGCTTGCCGATGAGGTGGGCATTCCGGTGCTTTGTTATGGTCTGCGCACCGATTTTCAGGGTGAGCTGTTCCCCGGCTCAGCAGTGCTTTTGGGCATTGCTGACGCGTTGGTTGAGCTTAAAGCGGTGTGTCATTGCGGACGCAAAGCAACGATGAACTTGCGTGTTGATAGTGCGGGGTTGGCGGTAAAAGAAGGCGCTCAAACTGAGATTGGTGGCAATGAAAGCTATGTCGCTTTGTGTCGCAAGCACTTTAGCGAGGCGTTGGCGGGTTAGCGTTCCGAAGTAGCGATGCGGCAAAGTTCTTCATTGCCAAACGGCCTCAAAGCGTTTCTGTGACGCTGGTACTAGCCGCCGCGTCACAAATGCCTATCTGACACACAATGTCTGACACTCTTCTCTTTGCCCTAATCCTCATTCCCTGCCTTGTGATCGCCATTGTCTTTCACGAAGTCGCCCATGGCTATGCTGCAAAAGCGCTCGGCGATCCCACCGCGAGCGAGCGGGGACGCTTAACGCTCAACCCTATTCCGCATGTCGATCCAATTGGTACATTGTTGGTACCCGGAGCCTTAGCGCTGTTTGGTGGGCCGGTGTTCGGCTGGGCTAAGCCGGTTCCGGTACTGCAATCGCGGTTGAACAATCCTCGGTTCGGGATGATGGCGGTCGCTGCAGCGGGTCCGGGGATCAATTTCGTGCTGGCGATAGTTGGTGCGATGCTGTTCTCGTTGACGATGCCGGCGGGTCTGACAACGGCGGCGAACTCGATTGGCGGCCTCATTCTGGTCGATGCGTTCGGCGGCCTCTCGCTGCTATCTACCGGCCTATTCTACTTCGTCTTGCTCAACCTGTTCCTTGGCATGTTCAACTTGCTGCCGATCCCGCCATTCGATGGCTCGCACATTGTCGGCGGGCTGCTGCCAGACAACTTGCGGAGGCATTGGGCGAAGTTGCAACAGATCGGAATGGTGGTTTTGTTGGGAGTGATCGCGGCAAGTTGGGTTTTTGGGACGCAATGGATCGCGGACATTGTGATGCCGCCGGTCATCTATGTGCTGGACCTGTTGCTGCCGCTTGAAGCGATTGGGATGATCTAAGGTGCCAAGCTGACGGCGTCGATAAAGTGGGCATGAGGGTGGCGCTCCAGAAGCTGCTCAAGCCAATCCAAGCGCTTGCCTTGTTCTAAGCAAGCGACAATGCACCCGCCAAACCCGCCGCCGGTTAGCCGCGCTCCGAGCGCTCCAAACTCAACCGCGCTTTCTACCAGAGCGTCGATTTCTGGCAGCGACATTTCAAACAGGTCGCGCATCGAGGCATGACTCTCATTCATCAGCGCGCCAAAGCTCTGGGTATCCCCTGCGGCAAGCGCAGCTGTTGCATAGCGCACCCGTGCATGTTCGGTAACACAATGCAGTGCGCGGTTTTTGGGCGTTTCATTTAGCCCGGCAGCTTCGACTTCAGCGCGCTCCAGCAAACATAGGTCTTCGGTCACAAAGTGGCGCTTGGCCGCGTCGCATTCATTCTTGCGAGCCGCGTATCGTCCATCGGTGAGCTTACGGGTCTGCCCGGAATGCACCACCACCATCTCAAAGCCTTCAGGCAGCGCGATCAGATCGTAGTCTAACGACTTGGTATCGAGGGCCATCGCATTGCCGGGCGGGGCGAGTGCGACCGCCATCTGGTCCATGATCCCGCATGGTACCCCCATATAGTTGTTCTCAACCTGGCGCGCGGCGATTGCCAGTTCGATATTGCCCAGACCATCTCCACCAACCGCTTCGCGTGCTGCTTTCAATACGGCGACGATCAAAGCGGCTGAGGAGGACAGGCCGGAGCCTTCGGGGATGGTGGATTGAATGTCGAGCGTTGCGCCCCCGTTGAGCAGGCCAAGTGCGTTGGCTTTGCGAACAGCACCCACAACGGGGTCCGCCCATTCGCCCACTGCATCATCGTCCAAATCGCGGATCGCGGGGTCGGTGTAGTTGTTGGAGGACACCGCAACCGCGCTGTCATCGCGCGGTACAAGTGTGACCTTAAGGCTGACCGAAAGCACCGCTGGTAGAACCATGCCGCCATTGTAATCGGTGTGTTCCCCGATGAGGTTTACACGACCCGGCGCGCGCGCGGTGAAGGTGTTAGTCATCGGCTAGCTCTCTCAAGGCTTTGATGGCGTCTTCCGGCATAACGTCGACAGTGAAGGTGCCCGTGTGTTGTTCCACCGAGGCCAGATGTTTGACGCGGCCCGGCGAACGCAGCAGTGGGTAGAACTGTGCGGTGAAGTGATAGCCCTGTGATCCGCCGCGAGGTGCTGCATGAAGCGCCATCATCGTTGCGGCGGGCTGCTTGAACAAAGCGTCATAACGCCGGGTCACTTCGCCAAGCCATGTGGCCAAGCCTTGCAGTTCTTCGTCCGTGCAATCCCAAGGCCCTTGTCGCGGGATGCGCGGGGCGATCCACAGTTCGTAAGGGAAGCGCGCAAAGCGGGGCACGAATGCGGCCATCCCGCCACGTTCGCCGAGCCCATATTCGGGCAGCGCGGCGGTGATCTCTTCGCCCAAGTCATAGCCGCTGGAAAAGGCGTCAATCGCGCGCTGTTGAACTGAGGGGACACGTTCAAAGCCGTATATCTGGCCGTGTGGATGGTGGAGCGTCACGCCCACTTCGTCGCCGCGATTTTCAAACGGGAGCACGTAGTCACAGCCCGCAGCAAATAGTTCATCATAGCGGTCTATCAGAGCGCTGAGCAGCACTTCGCGCCGGTCTTGTCCGATTGTCTTAAGGCTTCCGCAGGCTTCCGGCCCGTAAACCACCACTTCGCATGCGCCTTTGGCGGGTTTACTCGCAACGCGATCGAGAGTTCCGGCATGGCTTGCACCTGGATGAAAGGCGGCGAATTTGTTTTCGAATATCGCCAGCTCAAAATCGTCAAACGGTATTTCTGTTTCTGGACCACCGGGCAGGGTAGGGGCCAGCGGATCATCCGCAGCACTTGGCTTAAATGTGCGGTTCTGGCGATGCGCTGCATAGACATTCCACTCTTCGCGCAACGGATGGTGCCGGATCTCACCACCTTGGGCGATGGGGTCCTTACCCTCGCTTTGCAGCGGCAGAGTGTGTGGGGCCCGACCATAAAGATGAAGCATTCGCCCGTCGGCCTTGCGGTGAGCGCGGCGATAGGTTGGCTGTCCGCCAAGACTGCGCGTCAGTTTATGCGGCTTGCTCACGCCGTCATTTGCCTTTGCGCGAACCAATCGTGGACCCGCGCTTTCGCCGTTTCGTCAAGGTGCAATTCAAGCTTAGACCGTCGCCACAGCACATCGTCGGCTTCGGTAACAAATTCCTGATCTACGAGGTAATCCAGCTCCCTTGAATAGAGATCGCCGCCAAGATGCTCTCCCAGATCATCAAGGCTTGCAGCGTCCCCCAATAGCATGTCGATCCGCGTCCCATAGGCACGGCACAGGCGCTTAACCGCGCTGGCTGGCAGCCAATCATAGCGTTTTGCGCTATCCTGCACGAAGCTTTCAAAAAACATCGGATCAATATCGCCGCCGGGCAAAGCTGCTTCGGCTGTCCATGCTTCACCGCCTGCTTTCATCTTGGCCAAAGCGTGTTCCGCTAGCTTGCGATAGGTTGTGATCTTGCCACCAAAGATTGAGAGCAGTGCTGGGGCCGTGTCGTCGGCGCCTTGGTCAAGCTCAAACACATAATCGCGCGTCACGGTCGAGTTCGAGGCCGAGCGGTCGTCATAAAGCGGTCGCACCCCGGCATAGCTCGACACGGCTTGGTCAGGCACAACATCAAGACGCAGATATTCATTTATCGCATCGCAGATGTAATGCGCTTCTTCGTCAGAAATGGTGATGCCAGACGGGTCGCCTTTAAACCCTTTGTCAGTTGTCCCCACCAGCGTGAAGTCGCGTTCATAGGGGATCGCAAAAACGATCCGGTTATCCTTGTTCTGAAAGATATAAGCGTGGTCGCCCTCGAACAGTTTATGAAAGATCAAATGGCTGCCTTTGACCAACCGCAAATTGTTATGTTCAGCGCCAGGAAGCGCGCGGCCCAGCACTTCATCAACCCATGGTCCAGCAGCATTGACGACCAAGCGGGCTTTGATAGTCTCTTCCCCGTCTTTGCCGCGCAAGGTCGCGGTCCAACCGTCGACTTTTCGCTCAAGCCCGGTGCAATGAGTGCGGGTACGGATGTCGGCACCACGCTCGCGCGCATCCATACAATTGAGCACCACGAGCCGCGCATCCTCGACCCAGCAATCGGAATATTCAAAACCTGTCGTCAAACGCTCTTCGAGGATCGGAGCATGCATACCCTTGCGCAAATCAACCGTCCGAGTCTTTGGCAGCAGCTTTCGCCCCCCGATATTGTCGTAGAGGAAGAGCCCCAAGCGTAGCAGCCATTTGGGTCGCAATCCTTTGTCATGTGGCAGGACAAACCGCATTGGCCAGATAATATGTGGAGCGATGTTTAGTAGCCTCTCCCTCTCGATTAGGCTTTCTCGAACAAGGCGGAATTCGTAATGCTCCAGATAGCGCAGGCCCCCGTGCACAAGCTTGGTCGAAGCGCTGGAGGTGTGCTGCGCCAAGTCGTCCTTTTCTACGAGACAAACGGATAGGCCGCGGCCGGCGGCATCGCGGGCAATGCCTGCGCCATTAATGCCGCCGCCGATGATAAGAAGGTCGTAAGGATCGCTCATGCGTTTGGCCTTAGCGCTCTGCTTGCAAGTGGTAAATCAGCGCGGTGTCAGGGTGGATAAGTGGTGGCTGAATACCGTGCTGCATTAGCACTGCACCGTTGAACAACGCGCCATCTTCAAACAGTTCTGCAGCCTCGACAATCGAAGGGCTGCTAATCGCGGGATTGATCGGCGGCCACACTATACGGAGGCGGTAATGCGCGTCTGGGTTAAGTTGAGAAAAGCGCAGACGCGATGGCAAGGTTGCAGTTTCTTCCTCTAGTTTCGCATAGGAGAACAGTGCTTCGCTGCAATCCTCCGCTACGCAACCCATTGCGTTGACTGATGCGTCGCAGGTCAGTCGAACAAAACGGCCATTGTGGATCAGACTGCGATGTTGCTTGTGCAGAGCTATACCCGCTTTGAGCATTTCTAGGTCAGCTTCGCTCTCTTCGCGCAGGTCAAGTTCTAGACCCATATGCCCTAACAGCGAGCTTGCGACGCGGAACGCCATTGTGAAGGTGCGCCCGGTTACGTGGCAGGTCTTTGGCCCAACGTGATTGCCAAGCACTCGCAGGGGGAGAAAATGGCTCGCCCCGCGCATGATCTTTTGCCGAGCGCGCGCATCGTTGTTGTCGGAGGTCCAAATACGGTCAGCGTGGCGAAGGATACCGAAATCGGCCCTGCCCCCGCCCGAAGCGCAACTTTCGATTTCGAGTCCGGGGTGGGTCGTGCGAATTCGCTCAAAAAGCGCATAGAGCGCTTGTGTTTGCCGATGCATAACTGCGCGGCCCTCGCTTCCCGGGAAATGCGTATCACGGTTCATGTCCCACTTGACGTAGTCTATCGCATATTCGCTCACGAGCGCTGCGATCCGCTCAAAAAGGTATTCGCAAACCTCTTTCCGGGTGAGGTCGAGGGTAAGCTGATTGCGCGAAGGGATCGGCTTCACGCCGTCCATGCCAAGCACCCAATCAGGATGCGCCCGGAAAAGGTCGCTGTCGGGATTGACCATTTCCGGTTCGAACCAAAGCCCGAACTCCATGCCGTGGGTGCGAACAGCATCTACGAGCGGACTTAAGTTTCCTTGATAAATATCTGAAGAAACATACCAATCACCAAGTCCACTCCTGTCATTTCGGCGCGATCCAAACCAACCGTCGTCGAGCACAAAGCGCTCTGCACCCACCTCGGCAGCCTTCTCAACAAGGTTGATCAAGGTTGCTTCGTCATGGTCGAAATAGACCGCTTCCCAAGTGTTGTAGTGGACCAGGCGAGGGCGCGCTTGGCTTCGTGGGTCGAGAATTACGTCGGAAAGATGCGAGTGGAGAGCCTGCGAGACGCCATTCAAACCTTGCTCTGACCACGCGAGCAGCATGTCCGGCGTTTGGTAGAATTCGTCTTTGTGAAGCTCGATCTCTCCAGGCAAAAGTAACTCGCCCATTTGTAGGAACGTGCGGCCGTCGGCGGTGCACTCAATCTGCGAGCGGTGATTCCCGCTCCAAGCAAGGTGATACCCTAACGCCAACCCGGAGTGTTCGATCGTCTCAGGCGTTTTGGCAAAGCCACCGGGAAATGCGCTGTGGCTCGTTCGGCCCGAACGGTTTTCACGGGTGATCACGCCTTGAAACAGCGCGACTTCCTCCATAGCAAATTCGGCTGACCAGCGCCCGGCTGTGTTGATGACCCGGTCAAATCGTGGGTCAAGCGGGACGCATAATGCCGCGCATGATTGCACTTCTAACTGAGTTTCTCCGCAATTCTCGATCTGCGTACTGCATGTGAGAACACCTGTCGAAGGGGCAATTGCGAGCCGGTGGCGCGAAGCGACTTGGGTCTTCGCATCGCGGCAGTGAATTGAGATTGTACATTCACTTTCATACTCAAGCGATTCTAAAACAAGGTTTATAACCCAGAATTTTCCAGCGCGATGCGCGATCAATCCGGGGGTGGAAGGCATTCCTGTGCCCATTTCATTGAGCAAGGATCCTTCTAGCGGAATAGCCGGTGTTCCGGGAGCATGCTGACGTGTGGCAAGCTGTTCGAACTCAGCTGGTTCCACACCGTCAATATCTGGCCCAGCATAGAGGATCCGCGGGCGCTCCCCCATGCGTGTCGACAGCGCGACAAGCGTGCCGCCGCCGCGCAAGGCGAAATGGCTCGGAAAATCCTTGGGGCTATCACTCATTGGGAATCGCCATGCGCCACACCTTAGATTAGGACAACCCAATTCCGCCATCAGCGCGGGAACGGGAGAGAGCAATAATGAGCACCATACAGGTCGCCGTTTTTCTAGCGATTACAGCGGCAATTGCCTTTGCCACCTATTGGCATTGCCGGGGCAAGCGCGGGGCGCAGGATGAGCGCGACTACTTCCTCGCCAATGGGGGGCTTGCTTGGTACTTCGTTGCTGGCTCAATCACTCTCACGAACCTTTCAACCGATCAATTGGTGAGCATGAACGGCAATCAGATGTTGCTGGTTGCATGGTGGGAATTGGCGGCTGTGGTGGGCCTGTTCATCCTCGCATTCGTTTTTCTGCCCGTCTATTATCGGAACAATTGCACCACGACGACCGAGCTTCTGCAAAAGAAGTATGGCGACAAGAACATTCGCGCGCTCATTTCGATCCTCTTTCTAGCAGGCAATCTGTTCATTTTCCTGCCAGCCATTCTCTATGGCGGATCGCGATTCTTTCTGTCTCTGCTTGGCCTTGATGGCGGGATTGAAAACTTGCTGTTGGTCTCAGTGGTGCTGGCAACAGTGGGCGCAGCTTACGCAATCTTTGGTGGACTAAGAGCGGTAGCTGTTTCAGACACTTATTCGGGCTTTCTGATACTTGGGTTGGCTTTGTTGGTTGTGATCTTGGCACTGAATGCGATTGATT
>CAZOLE010000056.1:0-9046 GCA_964580445.1 uncultured Porphyrobacter sp. | reverse complement strand
CGTTGGCACCGGGCACTTGCACATCCTCAATCGCAATGTCGGCGGTGGGGATGCCGCGAAAACCCATCAATTCCTCGCGTTTGCCAAAGTTCATGCCGGCCATGTCTTTTTCCAGCAGGACCGCGCCAATACCCTTGGCCCCTTCTTCCTCTGACATGCGGCAATAGGTGACATAGTAGTCGGAATGCCCGCCGCCGCTGGTCCACCTCTTATAACCATTGACCTTAAAGCCATCACCGCGGGCCACCGCTTTTGTTGTAAGGTCGGTCAGCGCGGTGCCCGCGTCTGGCTCCGACATCGACACTGCGACCACTTTTTCACCTTTGATAACTTCGGGCAAAACCCGCGCCTTCATCGCCTCCGATCCAAACCGATCAATTGTGCGCACCGGGCCGGTTAGCGCTTCAAACACCGGGAAAGCGACAGCGTTGGAGATTTGCGCAAACTCTTCGAGCACCAACAAAGCCTCGAGATGGCCGAGGCCTAAGCCGCCATGTTCCTCGGGCAGATTGACACCCAGAAAGCCCATTTCGCCATAGGTCCGCAACATGTCATGCGGGACCGGAAAATCCTTCGATTCCATCTCTCGCGCCAGTTCAGGCAGTTCGGCGCGGGCAAATTTTCGCGCGGTCTCTTGCAGCTCGCGCTGCTCATCGGTCAGTTGAAATTGCATAGCGCCCCTTAAAGTCGCAAACAGGTCGTCTTACCCCTAGCGCATTTGCGAGGGGGACGTGAGTGCGTAGCTGGCTTACGTATCCCAATTGATGGGCGTCGTGCGATACAGCCCCCGGAGAGAGACAATGACAGTTTTACATTCCAGCCTTGGACCCAATCCTCGCCTCGTGCGCATGTTTATGATCGAAAAGGGCTTGTCCGAAGGCAGCGACTTCACCCGCAAGCACTACGACATCATCACCGGCGAGAACCGACAAGACCAAGCCTATGTCGCGAAAAACCCGCTGGGGACGATCCCGACGTTAGAATTGGATAACGGCACTTGCCTTACCGAGAGCTGGCCGATTTGCGAGTATGTCGAAGAGCAGCATCCGCAACCCAATATGTTCGGCAGCACTGCTGTAGAACGCGCCGAAGTGCGCAAATGGGCGCGGCTGTTCGATCAAGAAGTGGTTGTGCCCATGACAATGGGCTTTCGCGCGGGCGGCGGGCGACCAATGTTCGAACCCCGGATGACCGTAGTTTCTGCCGAAGCAGGCGCTGAATTGTCCGCGATCTCGGACGAGAAATGGCGCTATTTCGATAGCGTTTTGGGCGCCGACAATCACTTCGCGCTTGGCCGCTTTACCTTTGCCGACTTGATCGTTTTTTGCTTTGCCAATTTCGGCTTCACCGTTGGTTGGCAGCTTCCCGAGGGCACCGCCAATCTCACTCGTTTCGTCGATCATCACAATGGCCGCGAAAGCGCGAAGGTCTGGCAGGACGCTGAATAGTGCCTGATTTGTCCGGCAAGGCCGCGATTGTCACCGGCTGTGCCTCGGGCATCGGTGCGGCGACTGTGCGGCGATTGCGGACTGAAGGGGCGCAAGTGCTGGGCACCGATATCAATACGCAAGAAGGCTCAAGCCTATGCGCCGAATTGGGCGCGCATTTTGCCGAGCAGGATGTTGCAGAGACCAGCCTTTGGCCGGGCATCGTCGCACGGGCCGTTGAGGCGTTTGGACGACTCGATATACTCGTCAACAATGCCGGGATTGTCTCCCAACATTCCATCGAAGAGGTGACTGATGCCGTTTGGGATCGGATCTTCGACATCAATATCAAAGGGACGATGGCCGGGTGCCGCGCAGCAATTGCGGCGATGAAGGTCAATCCGGGTGGATCCAACGGTGCGATCATCAATATCGGTTCGACCTCCGCCATAGCCGCGCTGCCCAGCGATGCTGCCTATTGTTCAAGCAAGGGCGCGGTTCGCGTGCTGTCCAAATCCATCGCCACGCATTGCGCACAGCAAGGCTATAACATTCGCTGCAACACCGTAGTCCCAGGTGCGACGGAGACCGGCATTCTCAATGCAGCAGAAGAGCACATGCCCGGATTGAAAGCGGTGGTCGCCAAAACATCACCGCTGAACCGGCTTGGTGATCCGGCCGAAACAGCCGCAGCGATTGCCTTTCTCGCAAGCGATGAATGCCCCTTTATGACCGGCGCAGAAATGCTGGTCGACGGCGGGGCGCTATCCATCCATCCCGGCTTTTAAGACTGGTTGCTAAGCAATCGCTTCGGCGGCCGCGATTTCATCTTCTTGTTTTCGGATCGCTGATGCTGCCAGCAGATAGAAGGCTATGGCCAAGACGCCTGCGATACCGCACGTCACCATCACCGCGATATTGAGGCTTTGATCTCCATATTGCGCCGCCAACTGGTCGCTGGTGAACCCGATCACAAACGGCCCCAGCGCTTGCCCGCACATATTGTTGATAAGCAGGGCAAAGGCGAAAGCCATAGCGCGCTCACCGGTGGCGGTAGAGGTCTGGATAATAGCAATGCTGGGTCCGTTCTGAAACAGGAAAAACAGGTATCCGACCATGAAGAAGCCCAAAAATGCGGTCAGCGAACCCGCCGTTAAACACAGGTAATAAAGCGGCAGGCACGCCAACGTGCCGATCGCTGGGATCCACGCCCGCCAACGCACATCATACTTTGAAAGCCAATCCGTCAGCATTCCACCGATAATCGGGCCGGGAATACCGCCAGCGATAAAGGTGAGGCCCAAGATCAGACCAACATTGGCGGTGTCCATCTCGAAATTGCGCAACATGATCGGCGCGAGCCAGATCGCCATCGCATAGCCAATCGTCGTCACAAGTGCCCAAGCAATGCAGGTGTAGACCAGCACTTTGTTTTTCGTGAATGAAGCAAGCGTCGCGGCTAAGCCCGCTTGCTCGGTATCAAGCGCTTTTGGCGTGTATCGACCACGCGGCGGCTCTCGCATGGTGAAATAGACAATTAGGCCAAGAACGATGCCCGGCAGGCCCAAAAGGACAAACGCAATACGCCAACCGAATTCCGCAGCCAGCAAGCCGCCCGCGATCAAACCGCCACCACTGCCCAACACCGCTCCCCATGTATGGATGCTCATCGCGCGGGCGAGCTCTTTCTTTTTGAAGTAGTCGGCCAGCAATGACACGGCAGGGGGTCCGCTACCGCCTTCGCCGATGCCAACGCCCATGCGCGCAAGGAACAGCGTCCAAAAGCCCACGGCCGCGCCGCACAATGCGGTCATCGCGCTGTAAAATGCGAGCGATGCCGAAACGAGATTCTTGCGATTGGATCGGTCCGCTAACCGCGCAATTGGAAAGCCTGCAAGGACATAGAACAGCGCAAAGGCCAAGCCAGTGAGAAGCCCAAGCTGGGTGTCACTGAGGGCGAATTCAGCCTTGATATCCTCGAGCAGGATCGACAGCACAAGCCGATCCGCAATCGAGAAGATTGCGGCGACCGTGAGCAGCCCCAGAACATACCAACGATACCAACTGGCATCTGCCTTTTCGGCTTCAGTGATGGGGGCGGGCATCGAGACCATTGTCCACTGGGATTGTCTGCCCGTTTAGGAACCGTGCATCATCTGATGCAAGGAACGCGATGAACCCAGCAATATCCTGCGGCGCTCCCAGAGAATCGGCAGGCAGAGGTCCGATGGGAATGTCCGTCGGTTTCTCACCTGCGCGTCCTGACACGGCCATTACCATCGGTGTTTCAATCCCGCCGGGCGCAATTGCATTCACGCGGATGCCATAACCTTCATCCTGACAATGCACCGCAATCGAGCGCGTCATTGCGAGGATCGCCCCTTTTGAAGCGGTGTAGGCTGGGATCGCGGGATAACCCATCAATGCCGCAGTGGATGCCATATTGATGATCGAAGAACCGCCTCCGCCATTTTGCTCATGCCGGTTCTTCATCAGGGGGATCGCATATTTGCATCCCAAAAATGTGCCGCTGACATGGATGTCGAGGTGCAGTTTGAAATTCTCAAGCGTCGTCTGTTCGATATTCTCAAATGAGACATTACCGGCGTTGTTGACGAGAATGTCCAACCCACCATGCCTAACGCCAACGGCCTGCATTACGTCTTGCCATTGCTTCTCGTCGGTCACATCGAGCGTCATTGCATCGCCGCCAATACTGTCGGCCACTTTGTGTGCGAGGTCCGCTTCGCGATCTGTCACGATGACCTTGGCGCCCTCTTGCGCCAGTCGCTCACAATCAGCCTTTCCAAGGCCCATTGCCCCACCAGTTACAAGAGCCACGCGGCCCTCCAAACGTCCTGTCATTGCCCTCTCCACAGCGCTTTTCCAGTAATAGACTATCCTGCGATTGCGCTAGTACCACTGTTTAAAGCGATGGGAAAAGTGTGAGGTGCGCTTCGCCCGGTCTCGAGTACTACGGTGGAGGGAGACACGCAGTGATCAACATCGAGGAAGTCGCGCGGCTCAAGGCACTGATGGAATGGGAAGGCGAGCGAAACGGCCCGCCAAAAGGATTCCCCACGCTACCCGATATGCCTGCAGCCCGTTATACAAGCGACGAATATTACGCGCTCGAGCAAGAGCACATCTTCCGCAAAAGCTGGCTGTTTGCAGGTCATAAAGACGAGATACCTGAACCCGGCTGTTACATGCGCTGGCACAATGCTGGCGACCCGATAGTGATCGTGCACGGCATGGATGGACAGGTGCGTGCGTTCTACAACACTTGCAGACATCGCGGGGCGCCGGTTGTCACCGAAGACAAGGGCAAGTCATCTCGCCTCATCTGCGGATACCACAATTGGACCTACAAGACCGATGGCACTCTTGTTGGAGTGCCAGAACGTCAGGACTTTCCCGAAGATTTTGACATGAGTTGCCGTGGTCTAATCCCGGTGCGTTGCGAGATGCTAGGCAATGTTATCTTTGTGAACTTTGACGCAGACGCAATGCCTTTGGCACAATGGCTGGGCCCGCTCCTTGATGAGTGGGATGAGTTCGCGTTTGATAAAGTGCGCCTCGCTGCGCGCTACTCATTTGATCTCAATTGCAATTGGAAAGTCGCGATGGAGGCGAACATGGAAGTGTACCATGTGCCCTTTATCCATCCCGAAACCGTCGCGCCGCTCGTCGATTCCAAACGCAACTACAACACCATCTATCCCAACGGCCATGCCCGAATGCTGGCCCCGGCCCCGCGCAAAACCAATCGCGAGCATGTTCGCGCTGTCGATAGCCCGCCCGAATGGCAAGAGATCGCAAGCGTGGGCGAATTGGGGCGGACCTGCACGCAAAGCTATACCTTGTTCCCCAATTGGGTATCGCCGCTCTCCAACTATTTCGTGCCGCCCATGATTTTCTGGCCGACATCGTTGAACACCACCCGGCTCGAACTTGTGACGATGGCGCTGGACTGGGGCGATGGACCGGCACCCGACTTATGGACCGTACCAGATGCCACCAAGCCCAACGGCCGGGACATGAGCCCGATCATTTTGGAAGACACGCAGTTTGGCGAAGCGATCCAACATTCGATGCAAAGTACGGCTTTTCAATCCGTGCCGCTCTCTTACCAAGAGGCGCGCATCTACTCATTCCACCAAAGCTGCGACAAAATGATCGGAGTAGACAAAGTGCCTGCAGATTTGCGCATCGAGCCGGTTATCGGCGAGGATTGGGTCTGGCCCAATGATCCCCGCCGAAATGAGATGGAGCAAGCCCGATAAGAGGGCCCAATAGCGGCAAATGGGCATCGGAACCGTCGGTCACCAGCGCATCACATCGTTGCGAACTTCGGTTCTATTGTTTCACTGTGACGCTACGACACGCCCACTTTCAGCACAATGTTGCAAAAATAACTCACCTCCATGAACATCCTAGCGCTTTTGCTAGATGAGCCACGGGGGCCCTCTCCATACAACTAAAAGCATGCCCGGAACGCGTTCGTAAATCGTGATCGGGTCGGGGGGCTACGGGTTAATGGCATTCGCCGATGGCCTTAATGGAGAGAGCACTATGACTGCATTTAACACCACAAACGCCTTTAGCGGCGGCGCAGTGCGTCGTGTGCTGCTTAGCAGCGCGGCGTTGGCCGGACTGGCTGCGATGCCATCTGCGGCGCTTGCGCAGGACAGCGACACCGATGAAGAAGCGGCGGCTGACGAGAACGTCATCATCGTTCAGGCGCGTCGTCAAAATGAATCGCTTCAAGATGTTCCAGTAACCGTTACTGCAATCGGCGGCGCGACACTTGAACGTTACGGCGTTGACGAAATTGCTGATGTTCAGAGCCGCGTCCCGGCTTTGACCATTCAAGTCGGCGGTTCTGGCGCAGGTGGCTCGATCAACCTTCGCGGCGTCGGCTCTTCGGCAATTTCTGCTGCTTTCGACTCCGCAGTCGCATTTGATATCGATGGTGTTCAGGTGAGCACAGCGCGCCTTGTTCAAGCAGGCTTTTTCGACGCAGCTCAGATTGATGTGCTCAAAGGACCGCAATCGCTGTTCTTTGGTAAAAGCGCATCGGCTGGCGTGTTTTCAATCCGGTCAGCCGACCCAACCTCCACTTGGGAAGTCGGGGGTTCGGCTGCCTATGAGTTTGAGGAAGAAGGATATACGATCGGCGGCTATATTTCCGGCCCAATCACCGAAACAATCGGCGTTAGGGTTGCCGCTCAATATAACGACATTGAGAGGTTTGAAGAAATTCAACCCGGCACGCCAATTACAAACAACCCGCGTGGCCAAGAGAACTTTGTTGGCCGTTTGACACTGGATTTTGATCCAAGCTCTCAGTTCAACCTTAACCTCAAAGCGACCTATACTCGCAACGAGAATGACGGTGCGAACCAATTACGGGACCAGGATTGCGGTCCAAACGGTGTCGCCGATCCGGTTATCTTCGCGTTTGGCAACGCAATTATCCCGAACAATGCCGATTGTAACATTGAAGACGGCTTGTTCCCTCAAGTCGATTCAGATCCAATCACCACTGGTAGCATAGCGCCGCCAACCAATCGCGGCGCAGATGAATTTGTCGAACGCAATGGCGCGGCATTCGGCATCACGGAAATCTATTTTTTCCGGGCCAAAGCTGAGCTGGAGTTGTCTGAAGGGCTCAACCTAACATCTACAACCGGCTACCTGGATTTCGCTTCGCTTGACCGCGATGCGTTCAGTTTTGTCGGCGTTGGCCCTGCAACCCCACTAAACCCGGCGGCACCTTTGGCGCCAGCGATCGGGGCGATCAACGCGCCGGGCATTCCGTTGGGACTGGGAAGCAACTTGGCCGATAACCGGAACGAACAATTCACCCAAGAATTGCGTTTGGCATCAGATTTCGATGGACCACTCAACTTCCAGTTGGGCGTATTCTACGAAACGCGTCAAATCGAATTCAACACGGCCGAACAGGCATTCAACGTTCCACTCGCCTTTGGCACCGCGCCAAGTGGCGGTATCGGCTTCGATTATCAGCGTGAACATGCAACTGACACAGAAGCTTTCTCTGTCTTCGGCAGTGTGGATTTCGACCTCACAGATCGGCTCAACATCACGGCAGGTGTCCGCTGGACTGACGAGAGCAAAACCAACCGAATTGCCATCCCATTCATCAACCCAATCATTTCGGGGCTTGATCTAGATGGAGATGGAAACGCTGACTTTGTGACCAGCGGATTTATATCTTCGCCGATCAATTTCAGCGACGATAATTTCTCACCAGAGGTCTCTGTAACATATGAAGTGACCCCAGACATCAACGTCTTCGCCGCTTTCAAAACCGGCTTTAAATCGGGCGGGATCGACAACTCGGCGCTTCCTGGCGTTGGTCTTGCTGGGATTGGCAATCAGGCAATCAACCCGGAAACAGGCAATACATTTGACGCAGATGCGACCAGTTCTCTGATCTTTGATTCAGAAGAAACGACGGGCGGGGAAATTGGGATCAAATCTCAGTTTGCCGATCGTACTGTCACGATCAATGCAACCGCGTATCACTATGTGTTCGACAATCTGCAGGTTCAGCTGTTCGATGGGGTGGCTGTCCAGTTCGTTACCTTCAACGCTGGTGAGTTGACCACCACGGGTGTGGATGTCGATTGGGGTTGGCGCACGCCGTTGGATGGGCTCAGCCTGTCAGGCACGCTGGCTTATCTGGACTCTCGCTTCACTGACACGTTCCTTGCTCTTAACGACGTGGACTTGGATGGGCGGGATGCACCACGTGCTCCGAACTTTGCCGGTAACATTGCAGCCGATTGGTTCATTCCGGTTGGTGATAGTCTCGAATTCGGGCTTAGCGGTAACGTCGCTTACTCAGATTCGTACTTCACTGGCCAAAGCACCTTGAATGACATTGTGCAGGATTCGTTCGTGACTTTGGATGCGGGCATCTCGTTCGGTGACATTGACGGCAAATGGGAACTGGCGGTTATTGGCACCAATCTGACCGATGAACAGGTCATCACATCTGCCGGTCCACGCCCGTTCCTTCCACCGGACGGCGACGACCAAACGGTGACATTGAACCGCGGCCGCCAAGTTTCGGCTAAAGTGAGCTTCAAATTCTGATCTGAAAATCACAAGACACTTTGCGGGCGGGCCTTTCATCAGAAAGGTCCGCCCGTTTGGTATAAGACCTGCCAAAAGAAACCATTGCTAAACGCCACCCGTTCACTGCATTCTGATTGCAAATTTGGGAGACGCAAAATGTCGCGCGAAGAACTGATCGCAATGACACGCAATCTGATTGCACATGGCGAAGCCGATACGATGGAATATGCGGATGAAGTGGTTCGTGTGCCGGCCAGCACATATACTGATCCAGCCCTTTTCGATCTGGAAAAGCGCAAGATATTTCTCCGCCTTCCGCTAATGGTCGCGCCTTCGTGCGAGCTCCCAGAGCCGGGCGACTTTAAAGCGATGGACATTTGCGGCGTCCCGCTGCTGCTTACCCGGCAGCGCGATGGCAGTGTTGGTGCGTTCCTCAATATGTGCTCGCATCGCAGCAATCCCGTGGTCGCAGCCGGTCAATCGGGCAATGCCTCGCGCTTTAGCTTCCG
>CAZOLE010000055.1:0-9056 GCA_964580445.1 uncultured Porphyrobacter sp. | reverse complement strand
CCGCGCAAGGAGGGCGTTTACGCTTGCTGCGCTGCCGGTCAAGTCTGCTGCGACGCGGCGCGAGCCTGTTGCACAAAGAGCGTTTGTTGCAAAGCGAAAACTGCTTTGACGCAGTTCGCGCGCAAGATTATTTCACAGCCGTCGAGTGGGTTGCGTCTTGAACCAGCCAAATTATCACGGAAGTATGACTGCTCCGGGCGATTCTTCGGCTGATAAACTGTTGTTGCATGATGGCGTGCAGCGATTGCCCAGCCCGAAAGCTGAGCTGTTCCAACTGCGCGACTTTGTATCAGCCGAATTGCGCGATGAGTTAGTGGGGCTGATCGACAAAGATCGTCGTCCTTCGACGCTGGCGGATGACAATGGCGATTCTTACTTCCGCACCAGTGAGACCTGCGATCTCGAACCAGAAGAACCTGCGGTCAAGCGGCTCGAGGTGATGCTAAAGGCGCTCAACGGGATTGATCCCGCCTATGGTGAACCGTTGCAAGGGCAATGCTATGCCGTCGGACAGGAGTTTAAAGCGCACACCGACTATTTCACCCCGGGCGGACCCGACTTTGACACGTTCTGCTCGGTCGCAGGCAATCGCACATGGACGTTTATGATCTATCTCAATGACGTTGAAGCTGGCGGCGCAACCCGGTTCAAAGCGATTGGCAAGACGTTTCAACCCGAAGCGGGCAAGCTGCTGTGCTGGAACAACATGCGCGAGGACGGGAGCGTCAATCCCAATACGCTGCATCATGGGATGAAAGTGCGCAAAGGTGTGAAATACGTGCTTACGAAATGGTATCGAGAGAAACCTTGGGGATGAAGCTCTAACAAAAAAAGGGCGACCCGCGAGGCCGCCCTTTTGAAATTCGCTGATAACTGAAATCAGTTCTTCAGGCTCAACCCGCCAAAGCGCTTGTTGAACGCAGCAACACGGCCGCCTTCTTGAATCTGCTTTTGCCCGCCGGTCCACGCTGGGTGGCTGGTTGGGTCAATATCGAGCGCAAGCGTATCGCCTTCGCTGCCCCATGTGGAGCGCGTTTGAAACTCGGTGCCATCGGTCATTTTGACCGTGATCATGTGATATTCGGGATGCCCTTCAGCTTTCATCGTATTTGTCCTTTGAGCTTTCGCCGGTTCCGACCGGCGGCGCTATGAATTCGGAGAAGCGGCGCGTTTAGCGTGGTGCTGGCAAAAATCAACCTTATTCCGCAGGAGGATCAGCAATCATGGCTGTGAACTCAACCTGGCAAGAAGCCTTGCCCTCCACGCTCGCTTCGCCCTTGAACTTATAGACGCGGCTGCGTTTCTGGAGAAACTCCACTTTGAGATCCAGCAAGCACCCCGGTGTCACGGGTGCACGGAATTTAGCGTTTTCGATCCCCATGAAGATCACCAACTTGCCCGTGCCCGCCAATTCGAGTGTTTCAATGCCAAGGATCGCAGCAGCTTGCGCCAAAGCTTCGATCTGCAGCACTCCCGGCATGATCGGAGCGCTAGGGAAATGTCCCTGAAAGAACTCCTCATTCATGCTCACCGCTTTGACCGCGTGAATGCGCTCGCCAAGGTGAATTTCCTTCACCCTGTCGACCAGCAAAAGCGGATAGCGATGCGGCAAAGCTTTGAGGATCTTGTGGATGTCATAGTCCACAATGGGTTCCGCCGATGCGGTGTCTTCGCTCATGCCCTGCCTCTGTCTCTTGCTTTTCGCTTAAGCTTTAACGGCCCACTGGTGCAGCTGGCGCTGCTGGCGCGACCGCTGGAACTTGAGGCGTTTGCTGACCTGCCTGCTGCTGACGCGCTTGAATTGCTTGAGCCAGTGCCAGCGTCTGCTCAATCTCTTGGAACAGTTGCAAGGATGCACGGGTCGGCTGCCAACCAGCGGGCGGGACAACGCCGACTGCTGACACTTTAGTATTCAGCGATGCAGTCACTTTGGGCGTCAAATCCGCCTCGTTCGGCGCGTAAAGCAGGGCGTCCGGAGCAACTACAATCTGCACCTGATTGGCAGTAATCACTTCCTGCAAAGCGGCAGGATATTGCTTGTAAATCTCTTGGATCGCGTAGACTTTACCGAAATCAATCTGATCACTTTGCGCTTTCATATTGCGCTGGAGCGTCTCAAGCTGGCTCAACTCAGCAGAGCCTTGCTTGGCTGCCATTTCTGCATCGTCAACTTCATTGTCGCCGTTGGTGTCGAACGATTTGAGCAGAGTTTGGCGCTGCTGGCTTTGCGTGCGCAGACTTTCAATCTGAGCGGCATAGGTCGTACCAATTGAGTTGTACGCATTCTGCAGAGCCGAGGTTTGCAGCAGCGCGCGCGCCGCATTGACGGTGCCGATACTTCCTTGAACCTGAGCCGAAGCGGTCGCGCCGCTAGCAAGAGCGCAAGCCGAAAGGCTGGCGAGAGCGAGGGTTTTTGCAAAGAGTTTCATTAGAACTGTGTTCCTACGTTAAACGTGAATGTTTTTTCATCGTCGCCTTCGACCCGGCGGATCGCTTGGGCGAAATCGATGCGGAACGGCCCGAATGGCGAGTTCCAGTTGACGCCGATCCCCGCAGTTACGCGTGGGCTTGGCGTGTCGCCGACGAAGACTTCGCGAATGGCGCTGCCTGCTCTAATACTCGGCGTGTTCGCTGTGACCATATCGGCCGCAATCGGATTGATCGTAGCAAACTGAATGACGTTACCGGCGTCATCAGTACCTGTTTCAATGAAAATCCCATTTCCATCTGCATCGACGTTTTGCACCCCAAAAGGATTGTCTTGCAAAGCTGGCTGAGTGATTCCCCAAAGCGCACCAACATCAAGCCAAATTGACGGTCTCAGACCCAATTCGCGCGCACCGGTTCCAAGAGGAATTTCGATTTCCGCGCGGGCAAGATAGAAGTTTCTGCCACCTAACGCATCATCACGCACAGAATCGCGATCAGTGATCGCTTCAGGAAGGCCATCGGCGTTAGTGATAAATGGTTGCGTTAGGATACGCGGTCCAACACCGCGAATATCAAAGCCCCGGAACTGTGGCTCACCCAAGAAGAAGCGATCTGTGAGAAGGATATCCTCAACATCGTCGTCCCCGCGATTGGCCAATGGAATGATGGTTCCGCCTTCGGCCAACAGTGAGAAGATGAATCCGGTATTCGCAAGGTTCCAATATTGCTGATAGCGACCCCGCATCCTCAGATAACGAACATCGCCGCCAAGCCCTGCCAACTCGGTGCTGAACGTCACGCGCTGCCCGCGCGTCGGACGCAAACTTGAATTCAAGGAGTTGAACGACAGACTCAGACCAACAATAGAGCTTAGCCGATCGCCAATCGAGTCACACAAGAAGCGGCCCGCAAGCAGCGGATCGCATTCCGTAATGCCATCGCCGTTCAAGTCGCTGAAGAAGAGATTCTCGTCGAGGGAAACTTCGTCATAGCTGAGCTGATAACTGCCGACCAAAGACAAAAATTCGGTCAGCGGCACACCCACCCGTACAGAACCACCAGTTGTAACTTGCTCAAACGTCGTATTGCGATCGTTATTGGTGAAGTTGAAGCTGTTGAAATCACGGCGGAAAATATCAACACCCGCAGAGATGTTGCGATCGAACAAGTACGGCTCGGTAAAGCTGACCTGCACTTGGCTGGAGAACTGGGAGTAGTTCAAGCTCAGCCCGATGGTCTGACCACGACCACGGAAGTTGCGTTGACGGATCGAGCCAGCAAGAATGAATTGTTCAATCGAAGAGAAGCCAGCTGAGAACTGCAACTCGCCAGTCGGCTGTTCTTCGATATTGGCTTCAAGCACGATCCGGTCTGGCGCGCTGCCTTCGACTTGACTGACTTCGAAGTTTTCCTGGAAAAAGCCGAGCTGATTGATCCGCGCGGTCGTCCGTTGCACGCCCAGTGAGTTGAAGGCATCGCCTTCTGAAAGACGGAACTCGCGACGGATCACTTTATCCTGAGTCAAAGTGTTGCCGTTGACATCAACCCGTTCCACATAAACGCGCGGCGCTTGACGCAGGATGAAAGTCACATCCATCGTAAGGTCACCGGGGTTGCGGTTAAAGCGCGGCTGCACGTCGGCAAAGGCGTAGCCAAAGCGTCCAGCCAGCTCGGTAAGCTGTTCTACCGTATCTTCGACCGTTTTCGCGTTGTAAAAATCGCCGTTTTTCATCGGCAGTCGGCGGCTCATAACGTCGCTATCGAAGTCACGGATTTGGCTATCAACATCGACCTTGCCGAAATTGTAACGTTCGCCCTCTTCCACCACATAGGTTATGATAAAGTCTTCTTGATCCGGGGTAAGCTCAGCGACTGCAGAAACGACGCGGAAATCGGCATAACCTTCGGTCAGGTAGAACTGCCGCAATTTCTGCTGGTCAAACGCCAAGCGATCAGGATCATAGCTCGTATTTGAGCTGAAGAAGCGGTGGAAGCGCGATTGCTTCGTCACCATTTCGCCGCGCAGCGCGCCGTCAGAAAACTTCTCGTTTCCGATAATGTTGATCTGGCGAACTTTTGATTTTGGCCCTTCGCTAATCTCAAACACCACGTCGACGCGGTTTTGCGGGAGCTGAACCATTTTAGGTTCAACCGTTGCAGCAAAGCGGCCTTGGCGTTTGTACAGCTCAATTATCCGCGCAACGTCGGCGCGCACTTTGGACCGAGTAAATATCTGGCGCGGCGCAAGCTTGATTTCGGGAACGATCTTTTCGTTGTCGAGCCGCTCATTACCCTCAAGAACGATCCGGTTAATCACCGGGTTTTCTGTCACATTGATAATGACATTGCCGGCATCATTGCGGATCGAAAAGTTAGAGAACAGCTCTGTCGCGCCGAGATCTTTCAGCGCTTGGTCAGCACCAGCCGAGGTATATTCTTGGCCGACCCGCAAACGGATATAGGAAATGATCGTGGTTGGTTCGAGCCGTTCTGCACCTGATACACTGATTGTGCGGATGATATTCGAAGCGGGAGCAGGCGCCGGGGCAGGAGTCGGCGCAGGCGCTGGTTGAGTTTGTGCGGCAGCCGCCGGATCAACAGCATCCTGAGCGATGGCAACGTAAGGCACGCCCGCCAACATTGACCCACAGGTCAGCGCGAGCGCGAGGCGCTGCGTTGAGAGCCGCGCAGACTTGCTAACATTCTGGAGGGCAACAGACTGATCGCCTGTTTGCTTGCAGTGATTCATGGAGTTTAAGTTCCCGTCCAACCCGTCTTTATACGCCCGTTCTAAGGGCCAAAAATCAGGCACGCCAATCCCCGCGGCGCGTCTTTGATGGATTGTTTCCAACCCAACTTCGCCTGTGCCCCAAGCGAGAGGCGCAATCAAGCAGAGTTACCCGCTCTAGTGCGCCCGACCGTTCGCTGTCCCCGGCTAACTGCCAAATATGGGCAGCGAGACGAGGTCGTTCACAGTCACGACCACCATCAATGTCAGCACTATCGCTATCCCAGTGCGATAGGCCCATTCGGTCGCTTGCGGTCCCGCCGGCTTTCGGCGAACCGCTTCGACAGCGTAGAAAGCCAGATGGCCACCGTCGAGTGCAGGGATTGGCAAGAGGTTGATGAATGCCAAATTAAGCGAGATGAGCGCAATGAAGCTGACGAAGGAGAGAAAGCCCCGGCTCATCTGCTCGCCTGAATATTTTGCGATCTTCACAGGACCGCCCAGTTCTTTGATCGAGCGCTCTCCGACAATGACCTGTTTGATGCCCACTATCATCATGCCAGTGACTTCCCAGCATTGCTCTGCGGCCAGTGGAATTGATTGCAAAATGCTCACATCTTCGAACGCCATCTTACCACCAGAAGGGCCAACGCCGATCCGACCAAGCACACTGACATTCCCAAAGGAATCAGTCTCTTCTACCCTGGCCGTGGTAAGCGGAATATCGACATCGCTTCCGTCGCGCTCCACGGTTATGACCATGTCGCGATTGGGGTAGAGCCCAATACTTTTTTGGATCGCTTCGAAATCCTCAACTGTGTTGCCATCAATCGCGATAATTGTGTCGCCGACCTGCATCCCAGCGTCCTGCGCGACCGATTCTTCAGCGAACGCGCCAACGGTGCGCGGGTCTTCCACAGCAATAATGGTGGGCTTACCAAGCACAGCGAAAAACGCCGCGAATATCGCAATCGCAACAATAATATTCGTCACTGGCCCCGCGGCCACAATCAGCGTTCTGCGCCAAAGACTAGCGGTTTGGAAGCTGCCCGTTTCGGGAGGCGCATTGGGATCAGGGATGCTCGCCGGGTTCATGTCGCCCTTGAACTGCACATAACCGCCCAGCGGGAGCATAGAGAGCTTCCACCGCGTCCCATGGCTGTCCGTTCGACCAATAATTTCCTTGCCGAAACCGACCGAGAACGCCTCCGCCTTTACGCCCAGCCAGCGGCCAACGAGGTAGTGGCCTAGCTCATGCACAGTGACCAATGGCCCCAGCATCAGCAGGAAGCCGATTATGTACATCCAGAAAGGGGGAGATTCAAACACAGGCGGGGGTCTCCAAACATTCAGTTGCGCTTTGGCGCGCATCGGCATCAAGGCTCAACACATCGTCGAGCGAGCCGGGTTCGCTGGCCCCATAGCGGCTCAGCACTTCTTCTACCAATGCCGTAATGCGGGTGAACCCGATCTGACCAGCAAGAAAGGCCGCAACAGCCACTTCATTGGCCGCATTCAGCACGGCGGGCGCGCCACCGCCTTCTGCGATGGCTGCCCGGCATATGCGGGTGGCAGGGAACAGCTCTTCATTAGGCGCCTCGAAGGTCAGCTCGCTTATCTTAGCGAGGTTGAGCGGTTCAAGCGGCGTATCCATGCGCTTTGGCCAAGCGAGGCACGAGGCAATCGGCACACGCATATCGGAAGGTCCCAATTGCGCGAGCGTCGAGCGGTCGCAATACTCGACCATCGAATGAATGACGCTTTGCGGGTGAACCACAATCTCGAACTTATCCAAGCCGATCGGGAAAAGGTGATGGGCTTCAATTAGCTCCAACCCCTTGTTCATCAGGGTTGCGCTATCGACGCTGATCTTGGCGCCCATTGACCAATTAGGGTGCGCAACCGCCTGCTGAGGCGTTGCCTTGGCAATGGCTTGCGAGGTCCAAGTGCGGAACGGCCCGCCGCTGGCCGTCAGTGTGATTTTCGCGACATCGTCCAAAGAATTGGCCGCAAGGCACTGAAAAATAGCATTGTGCTCACTGTCTGTCGGGAGCAGAGCCGCGCTGTGCTTGGAGACTGCTGCGGTTAGAACATTGCCTGCCGAAACCAGCGCTTCCTTGTTCGCCAACGCTATCGTGCCGCCGCGCTCCACCGCTGCCATAACCGGTGCCAATCCAGCGCAGCCGACAATTGCCGCCACCGTTATATCGGCGGGCCGCGCGGCTGCTTCGACCAAGGCGGTAGAACCGCCAGCCGCCTCGATATCGGTGCCAGCAAGCGCTTCTCGCAAAGAAGGCAGGTGCGTTTCATCACCCACCACCGCCAATTTGGCACCAAACTCGCGAGCCAAAACCGCAAGCTCTCGAGCGCTCGAATTGGCGGTCAACGCTTCGACCTGCCATTGCTCCGGAGCACGCCGGATCAGGTCCAGCGTCGATGCACCGATTGAGCCTGTCGCTCCCAGAATGGTAATCGAACGCATCATAGTGGGCTTAGCCTAGCAGGCTTGGAGCCACAGCAACGACAAATATGACGAAGAAGACCGCAAGAAACCCATCAACCCGGTCAAACACGCCGCCGTGGCCGGGAATAAGAGTGCTTGAATCTTTCATGCCCGCACGCCGCTTCATCCAGCTTTCGAAGAAATCTCCAGCTTGCGCGATCACCGCGATGAGGAAGCCAGAAAGAACCGCGAACAAAATGCTGGTCGTGGTGTAGCCCGAAGGAAACGCAGCGGGCCCAAAATCCCAAAGCTCACTTCCAACGGTGATGACACACGCGGCCAATCCACCGCCGATCAAACCCGCCCAAGTCTTAGAAGGGCTAAGTTTCGGCGCGATTTTTGGCCCTCCAATTCCCCGTCCCGCGAAGTACGCGCCGGCATCCACCGCGATGACCGGTAGGATAAAGCCCACCAACGTTTCCAAATCTGTGTAGCCATAGGTCAAGCCATTGACGGGGGCCATTTGCGGGCCGTTGCGCACCCAGATCATGGCGATCGCAGCGCCGCTGACGTAAACCGCACCAAAGAACAGCCAGATCACTTCGCCCAATGGCGATGCGTTCGACCGGCTGACCATCCGGTTCCATTCCCATAGGACAATCCCGGCGACCAGAGCGACAAATCCAAGCCAAAACCAACCGCCCAACCAAAGTGCAGATCCAGCGAACAGCGCCATCGCCACGGCTGAGATCAGGCGAATTCCGAGGTCTTTCGTGCGCCCGTTGGGATCATGGACCACGACATCGTGATCTGTTTCACTTGCGTCCGCCATAGCGTCTTTCTCTTTGTGCAAAGTCATCGAGAGCGGCTTGTAAATGCTCAGGTTTAAAATCTGGCCAAAGCGTGTCGACAAACAGCATTTCGGCATAGGCTGCTTGCCACAGAAGGAAGTTTGACAACCGCACTTCGCCACTCGTCCGGATCAACAGATCAAGCGGCGGCAAGCCATTGGTATCCAGTTGCGCTTCGATTGATTCCGGTGTGATTTCACCGCGCTCAGCCGCTTTTGTCGCCGCGCGCGCAATCTCGCTTTGCCCGCCATAATTCAGCGCGACTGCGAGCGTCTGAGTGCCCTTAGATGTCTGCTCCAAAGCGTCTTCGAGCATCCCAACGATATCGGGGGCAAGCGATTGCCAATCACCGATAATCTTTAGCTTCACATTGTTAGCGACAAACTCGGCTAAGTCCGACTTGATAAATTTGCGCATGAGATTCATCAGATCATCGACTTCATCCTCAGAACGCTTCCAGTTTTCCGAAGAGAATGCATAGAGGGTGAGGCAATCCAGCTTCATCGGTTCGACCGCGCGCACCAAACGACGCACCGCTTCGACCCCGCGCTGATGACCGATAGCACGGGGCAGCCCGCGCTTCTTCGCCCAGCGTCCATTGCCA